>JAAETN010000644.1 GCA_024228355.1 Maribacter sp.
ACTATATTCCTTATCAATCCCCTGATCGCCATAGCTACAGACCGATTGTCATCATATGCCAGAGCCTTAAATTTCTCGTAAATATCCGATTCGATTTTGAAGGAGATTGTGGTCCTTTTGTGTTTTGGCATAGGTTGGGTTTCCTTTCGTTGTTAAGTTACGCGTCTAATAATTTATTCAGCCGCCTGGCAATAATATAAACCTTAATGATTAAGATTATTTTGTTCATCTTAATAGCTCCCTGATAAAGATTAAAAAATAAAATTACCAATCAGGACCACTATTTCTAATGATCCTGGAGGTGATTTTAAAGATTGGCAAGTGTTTTATTGTGATATTCAATAAATGGATCATGAATATCTTCAAAATGCCCAACCTTGGTTTCAGCAATGTCTAATAGTTCCTCTGTCTCTTCTTGTTCGTCAAGTAGTTTATCTAGTACAAGTTCGTCAATGTCATTCAATATCTTTTCTTTGATATCGAGTAGCTTTTCGTATTCACCTTCTTTATCTTGGTTAAATCGCAGACCGTCCAGGTTCAAGTGATTAACTAGAATATCGTTTATCTCGTCTCTCGTCCAATGTGTCATTTTCCCACTCCTTTCTAAATTTAAAATAGTAAGATCACCAATCAAATGCAGTACAAACAGGACCGCAATTGCTCTTCACGCAATCATGAGACTCTAAAGATCGTAAAAACTGAGCTTCTTCACGCGCCTTAGTCTCGTAGTACTTCTTTTGCCATCCATCACGCGGTTTGCTACCGTTTGCAAGTTCAACACACCTGGGACATTCCATGTCGTAATTTTTAAAGACTCTTGAACAATCCTCTCTATGTTTAGTCATTGTTTCCCCCTTTCAATAAAGATTAATTATTATCAATACAATCTTGTATGTACTGGTTGGTTTCAAATCTTTGATAGATACTTTCAAAGATTTGAGCAATTGGACTACACCATCTAAAGTAATAAGATAAATGATCTACTACATAAAGTATTAGTTTTCTGTCTTCGTAGTTCATCGTTTCCCCTTTCAATAAAGTTTAAATTATCAATACACCTGCATAATACATGCAATCTACATGTAAATCAAGCATATTAATATTATCGTCGTAAGTCTAATAATAGTAATAAAAAAAATAAATATTTATTTCTATTGCCTGTCCAAAATCAAGCAAAACCAAGCTGTAACTATAGCTATAACAAGTAGATAAAGAATAAATATATAAATTCTTACCTTGTCAAATCAATATAAAATACATTGTAACCGTAGATACTACAAACATTTACAACTAACTAGGTGATGGTGGAGTTTTTCGCGAA
>JAAETN010000645.1 GCA_024228355.1 Maribacter sp.
CAGTTCGGCAATGAAACCTTGCGGAGGCAGACTATGATAGTAGCGGGCTAGATGGTGTGATGCAATCTTGATTGTTCACGACCAAAACCAAGCCATTGCCTAAAGTTAAGGATTTAAGGCCTGCCACGCTAAAGGAATAGTTAGGAAATCCCTACTTGAGGGAGGGAGGAGCTCCCAGCATGACAGGGAGGTATCTTTTAGCAAATGTTATTGTTTCGATTTCATGATTTCAATCCATACTTCCATAGCTTTTGGTGACATGATTTCTGGGTTGCCTAGATTTTTATCTTCGGCATCAATGAGTTCTTCAGGCAGATCATTGATCAATAGGGCCAAGTCCTCCTAGCTTTAACAAAAAACCACGCCCGTATTAAATGCCTTGTCCATCAACAAACAATGCATAAAGTTGACATTCCGTATAAAGAAAAGCACTTTATTTTGCTAGATTTGAAGATTAACCCAAATATTAAGTGAAATTCCTATATCTACTTTTGGTCATATCTA
>JAAETN010000646.1 GCA_024228355.1 Maribacter sp.
ATTGTTTATTTTAAAAAAAAAACTAATTTCGCACTGCATGGGCGGAATTCAGAAAACCTATGCAGCAATAAATGTTCTCGGGGCCCGTTCCGTACATTATCAAACATTCCACCTGTATCTTCCTAAATACTCTGCTATAATCTGTCCAAACTGAGAAAGCGTTCGATCGGGAAGGGGCGGGTTCAGATGTGGGCGGTTTGTTGATGAAATAGGCCCCGGTCATTGGTTGGACGTTTTCCAAACCTTTTTTTGATTCGTAACCTTTTATTTCCGTTAAAAGTTGTAAACCAATTGCTATAAACCAAATCCATTCCAAATCCATCCATTCGACCAATCAGCAGGCATCTGGAAAAATTGCGCGCGGAAATAAATCTTTTTTTTAAAAAAAGTGCAAATTTAAAAAAATAATATTTTTGGATGGATGGATTTGCTGTTGTTGTCCCATGCAAAAGGAAAAGACTGGTTGCAGTTCCTGGTGGCCATCTTAGTTAATGCTCGCGCTCCTTGGAAAGATGTAAAATTGAAAACTTTTCGGGAACGTGATCATTAAAAAGTAGGCCTACCAACCTACCTTCTCCCGGTCATCAGAGAGCAAAAAATAATTGTTAAACTGAATTTATTGTGGCAAGACGGCCGGATGTAATCCGGCGTACAATGTCGTCATTAATAATATGGTTAATGTAAGTTGGTGACAGATTATTTTAGATTGGAAGTGTCCGTTTTATGTTTATTACAAAAAGTGGGTATGGCTTTTTCTGTTTACTATTCTCGCCAGAAGGTGGCGCGGTGATCGAACCGATCGAACGCTTTCTCAGTTTGGACAGATGATTATAGGGAATTTGGCGCAATCGCATTGAATCACGTATCGATTAAATTCATTTTTAAAGGGAAGTGGACAATTGGATTTGGTCTCTTGTCAAGAAAAGAAATAAACCTGAGCAGAAAGGAATGATTCCACGTACATTTCTGGAATACTACAAAACTTTCAAGTCTTCCTCCATCTACAGAGGAGGGTGGGTGTTTTTTCGTTTTCTAAAAAAGTGGTGCCTGGTGGCGAACGTGAGCAAATTATGCGCAATGCTGGTGGCGAATGTGAGCAAATTATGCGCAATGCTTTTCAGTCTAGCAGGTTTCACCCTTTATTTTGCGCAAAAACTAATTACATATAGGTGCATCCCGTTGTTCGCCCGCAGGAAAAAACTTCAACATTTGCTTTCGGCATTATAGGCAATCAAATCCCACTG
>JAAETN010000647.1 GCA_024228355.1 Maribacter sp.
GAACTCGATGAGGAACAGGCAATCTATCTGATTAAACTTCTTGATAGTGATAAAACCTCTGATGTACTTACTGAGCTTGATGAGGATGTAAGGGAAGCCATACTTAATAATCTTTCTGTCAAAGAGATTGCCGAGGAGCTTGAGGAATTGGATACCGATGATGCAGCTGATATTGTAGGGGAGCTTCCTGAGGATATTGTTCAAGAAGTAATTTCCGAAATTGAAGATAAGAAACACGCCAAGGATATAGTTGAACTTTTACGTTATGACGAAAACTCCGCAGGCGGGCTCATGGCAAAGGAGTTGGTAAAAGTCAGGGAAAGCTGGAATGTGCTTACATGTGTTAAGGAAATGCGTGCCCAAGCGGAAAATGTGACCCGTGTTCATTCAATTTATGTGGTTGATGATGATGATAAATTGAAAGGTAGGTTATCATTAAAGGATCTATTGACCACCTCTACAAAAAGTCATATAAGGGATATTTATATTCCCAAGGTAGATTCTGTTAATGTAAATGAAGACGCTGAGGAGGTAGCTAAAATCATGTCTAAATATGATTTGGAAGCAATTCCCGTTGTTGATGAGATGGGTAGATTGGTGGGGAGAATAACCATTGATGATATTGTGGACGTTATTAAGGAAGAGGCCGAAAAAGATTATCAATTGGCAGCAGGTATCTCCCAAGACGTTGAGGCCGATGATAGCATTTGGGACCTTACCCGTGCTCGTCTGCCCTGGCTGTTCCTAGGTCTTGTTGGCGGTGTTGGTGCAGCCGCGATAATGGGCAATTTTGAAGAAATGATAAGTAAGCATGCTATTTTATTCTTTTTTACACCCTTGATTGCCGCAATGGCCGGTAATGTAGGGGTGCAATCGAGTGCAATCATTGTACAAGGTCTTGCCAATGATGATTTAAAAGGTAGCGTTGGTAATCGTTTAATAAAGGAGATGCTGCTGGCTACATTGAACGGAATAATATTAGCAGCCGTACTTTTGTTGTTTACCTGGGCTTATAAAGGCGATTTTTTAACTGCCTTGGCCATTTCCATTTCCTTGATTGTAGTGATTATTGTTGCTGGCCTCATAGGCACGTTCATTCCTTTATTTTTGGACAAAAGAGATATAGACCCTGCCATAGCAACGGGTCCATTTATTACAACGAGCAATGATATTTTTGGTATCTTGATATACTTCTGGATCGCCAAAATGGTGTTGGGCATTTAGTGGCCTTCCCAATAAATACTTCTTTTCCATGAAACCTATCAACCTTAAAGAAAAACACGCCGAATTCAAGACGTATTGGCATCCACATCAAATTGCCATTGTAGATAATATGCAAGTACTTCTTGCAAAGATACAGGGTGAGTTTGTTTGGCATGCCCATGAAAATGAAGATGAGCTTTTCCAAGTTTTGAAAGGTACTTTATATATGCAATTCAGGGATAAAACAGTGGTAGTCAAAGAAGGTGAAATTATTGTGGTACCGAAAGGTGTTGAACATAATCCCATGACCAAAAATGGGGAAGAAGTACATCTGCTGCTAATTGAAAAACTTACTACAGCCCATACGGGAATTGTGGAGCATGAAAAAACCCAGCACGTTTACCCAAAAATATAATCGATTAAATGAAAGTATTACACCTAGATACAAACCACCCATTACTGATTGAACAATTTGAACAATTGGGATTTCAAAATGATGAGGACTACACTTCAAAAAAAGGTGACATAGAAAAAATAGTCAATGCTTATGACGGACTTATCATCCGAAGTAGATTCACAATAGATTCCTCATTTTTGGACAAGGCCTCAAACCTGAAGTTTATTGGTCGTGTTGGAGCAGGATTGGAAAATATTGATGAGGATTATGCCAAAAAGAAAGGTATATTTTTAGTTGCAGCCCCTGAAGGTAATAGGAATGCCGTAGGTGAACATGCTTTAGGAATGTTACTTTCATTATTCAATAAACTAAATAAAGCGGATCAAGAAGTACGTCATGGTAAATGGGACCGGGAAGGTAATCGAGGTATTGAACTAGATGGTAAAACAGTAGGTATTATAGGTTATGGCAATACGGGAAAGGCCTTTGCGAAAAAGCTAAGGGGATTTGATGTTGAAACTATCTGTTATGATATTTTAGGTGGTGTTGGAGATGTAAATGCACGTCAAGTTGGTATTCTTGAATTACAACAAAAAACCGATGTCCTTAGTCTACATGTACCCCAAACAAATGAAACTATGGGCATGATTAATACCGATTACATTAATGCTTTTCAGAAACCTTTTTGGTTACTGAATACAGCTCGAGGTAAGTGTGTGAATACTGAAGATTTGGTTGGGAATTTAAAATCGGGTAAAATTCTAGGCGCAGGATTGGATGTACTCGAATATGAAAAAGCGTCATTTGAAGACATGTTCGATGATAAGCAGCTTCCCAGCCCATTCGAATATTTGACCCAAGCCGAAAATGTTCTTTTTACACCTCATGTTGCTGGTTGGACGGTTGAAAGCAAGGAAAAACTGGCACAGACTATTGTTAATAAGATCAAAGAAAGGTTTTGCTAACTTTAAAGAGTAAGAAACATTTGCAAAAAATTGGTTATGCAATCGAAAGCAACATCACCCGAACAATACATAAATGAGCTACCGGATGACCGCAAAGAGGTCATGAAGAAACTAAGAAAAACTGTTTTAGAACATATCCCATCTGGGTTTGAAGAACAAATGAGTTATGGTATGTTGGGTTATGTGGTACCTCACACCATTTATCCTAATGGCTACCACTGTACTCCTGAACTTCCACTCCCCTTTATGAACCTGGCTTCGCAAAAAAACTTTGTGGCATTATATCATGCAGGTATTTATGCCAGTCAAGACTTGTTGGATTGGTTTGTCGACGAATACCCGAAGTATGTAAAAACAAAATTAGATATGGGTAAAAGTTGTGTTCGGTTTAAAAAGTTCGATACAATTCCCTACGAACTCATCGGCGAACTCTGCACCAAGATGTCAGTTGATGAATGGATAACCCTCTATGAAAAGAACATTAAAAAAACGTAAAACGTATGAAAAATAGAGTAACAGGTCTGGGGGGATTTTTCTTCAAAACCAAAAATCCTGATGAGATAAAAGATTGGTACAAAAATCATCTAGGTTTGAATACAGACCAATATGGTTGCGCCTTTTGGTGGAAGGACAATGAAGGCAAGGATTGTTCTACACAATGGAATCCTATGGATGAGAATACAAAATATTTTCAACCTAGTAAGAAACAATTCATGATGAATTTTAGGGTGGAGAATTTATTGGAATTGTTATTAGTATTGAAAGAGGAAGGGGTTACCGTTGTTGGTGATATCGAGGAATACGAATATGGAAAATTTGGGTGGATTTTAGACCCAGAAGGCAACAAACTGGAACTATGGGAACCTATTGATAAAGCATTTCTTCCATAATGATTTTACTTTTTTACGGAAGTTGGAAATAATTCATTGAATTTCTATGGATGTATGGTCAATATAGTTATTGACCCATTTCTATTATGTCTAAATATTTGTTACATTTAGCATACATTTTAACCACCAAAAATCAAATAATATGTCAGAAGATAATAAGGATTTAGGAGATAAAGCAGAAGATGCATTTGACAGCGCAAAAGAAAAGGCCAAGGATTTAGGGGAGAAAGCTGGAGAAAAATTCGATGATGCAAAAGAGGCTACAAAGGAATTTGCCGAGGATGCAAAAGAAAAAGCTAGCGATTTTGCGGAGGATGCCAAGGAAACGGCCAAGGAATTCACCGACAGTGCAAAAGAAGCGTTTAGTGGTGCCGGGGGTGAAAACAAGAAACTTCTGGTTGGGATATTGGCAATTATACTAGGCTCATTGGGAGTTCATAAATTTCTTCTGGGATACCAAAAAGAGGGCTTTATTCTATTGGGAATTACGATTGCGGCTTATGTTCTTTTATGTGTAGGTATTGGTTTTTTATTAGTTTGGATACCCAGTGTAATAGGACTGATCGAGGGAATAATTTATTTAACGAAATCTGATGAGGAATTCTATAATACCTACCAGGTAGGTAAAAAACCTTGGTTCTAAAAAATAAAAGCTGGATTTTATTGGTCCGGCTTTTATTATTGAATTTATTATCGTAATATTGCAATATATAAATATGATATGGGAACTACAAAAACACAGATTTTCAATACTACACAAAATGAATTGGCCACTATATTCAAAGTATTGGCCAATCCGGCAAGAATAGCGATACTGCAATATATCAGCAGTCAAAAGGCATGTATATGCAATGATATTGTTGAAGAAATTGGCTTGGCCCAACCTACGATTTCCCAACATTTAAAGGAGCTTAAGAGCATTAACTTGATTGAAGGGGAAATCAGTGGTAAAAAAGTCTGTTATTGTATTAACCTTGAAAAATGGAAAGAAATTCAGGATCTTTTCAATTCCTTTTTTGATAAAACTAAATTTAATTGTTGTTAAACATTCATAACTATGAAAACAAAAGAACTCTTATCAATATTAAAAGAAAACCCTAACAAAAATCTCCTTTTTGAATATAAGGACGGTTATCATGTTGGTGCCAATTACCACATCACCGAAGTAAAGAATGTTACCATTGATGCTGTTGACTGCGGTGCAAATACTGATTTTTGGAAAGAGACCATTGTTCAACTCTGGGAAAGCCCTAGGGAAAAGGATAAAAGGGAATATATGACAGCCCATAAAGCACTGTCAATCCTGAATAAAGTTGAGCGCATGAAACCGATGGAAAAAGAGGTCGAGGTAAAATTCGAATATAGTAATTCAAACTTTCATACTGCCCAACTCTTCGTGAATGATTTCGTACTTGAAGAAAACAATTTAATCATGAAATTAGGTGTCGAAAAAACTGATTGCAAGGCTAAGGACGCTTGTAGCGTTACGGTTGAAAAAGTAGAACAGGAAGAGGCCTGTTGTAGTCCGAGTGGAGGTTGCTGTTAATAATAAAGACATGCAAATACGCGAAATGCACCCATCTGATTGGGAATTGGTGGCCAAGATTTATGCTCAAGGAATTGCTACAGGTTATGCGACCTTTGAGAAAAGCATTCCTACCTATGAAGTTTGGGACAAAGACCATCTTTCGTCGTGTAGAATAGTCGCTATTGAAAATGACAGCGTAATTGGTTGGGCGGCCTTATCACCGGTGTCCGGTAGATGTGTATATGGTGGAGTGGGGGAAGTTAGTGTTTATGTGGCCACAGAACATAGTGGTCTAGGCATAGGCAAAAAACTCATGTACCATCTAATTTCAGAAAGTGAAAAAGAGGGCTATTGGACTTTACAGTCAGGTATATTTCCTGAAAATGAAGGGAGTATTGCCTTGCATAAGAAAGTAGGATTTCGTTATATTGGAAAGCGAGAACGAGTAGGTCAATTAGATGGTGAATGGAAAGATAACTTGTTATTTGAACGTAGAAGTAAAAGCGTTGGGATTTAATTAATGGCATTCCCACACTTCAACGGTGCCTGTCTTGAGCCTTTCGGCTACGCTCAAGATAAACTCGGTCGAGAGGCTCACGTTAACCCCTAGGCATAAAAGAACGATAAAACGAAAAAAGAAATGAAAAACATATTGGTCTTGTGTACAGGTAATTCCTGTAGAAGTCAAATGGCACATGGCTATTTGGAAAAATTACAGAATGGCCTCGCCAACATTTTCAGTGCCGGCATAGAAACCCATGGACTGAACCCAGGTGCAGTTGCCATTATGGCTGAAGACGGCATAGATATCACAGGTCATTCTTCAAACAATGTAAATGAATACTTGGATATTGATTTTGACTTTATCGTGACCGTTTGCGATCATGCGAATGAAAATTGCCCTTATATTCCATCAAAAAATGCAAAAAGATTACACCATAATTTTTTTGACCCTTCAAAAGTCCAAGGTACAACTGAAGAAAAACATGCAGCTTTTTTAAAGGCTAGAAACGAAATCAAAGAGTATTGTCAAAAATTCATTCTTCGCGAATTAGACTAATCCTCTCCGTTTTGTAGGTTATCGGCAAATTTTCTTTCCAGCTCAGCCTGAAACTCTTCCATAACTGGTTTTACTGTACTTTCGGGCAAGTCTGCTATTCGGATATACATTAAGCCATCGACAGAATTATTAAAAAGAGGATCCACATTAAAGGCCACTACTTTTGCGTTTTGTTTGATGTATTTTTTAATGAGAACGGGTAAACGCAAATTGCCCGGTTCCACCTCATTGATCATACGATCAAATTTATTGAGGTCAGCCTCGGTTTCATCAAAAATGAATTCCTTATCTGCATCCTTCAACTTCACCTTGAATTCCTTTTTAGGACTTATATATTGGGCAACGTAAGGGTCCCAATAATTACTTTTCATAAACTCAATCATCAACGATTTGGAAAAGTTCGAGAATTGATTGCTTATGCTTACCCCTCCAATCAGATATTTGTGTTCCGGGTGCCTTAATGTGGTATGCACAATTCCCTTCCAAAGTAAAAACAACGGCATAGGTTTTTGCTGGTATTTTTTGATGATATATGCCCTCCCCATTTCAATGGATTGCTTCATCATCCCGAACAATTCAGGCTCAAACCTAAACAGGTCTTGCAAATAAAACCCATCAATGCCAAATTGTTTAAAAATCTCGGAACCCATGCCCATTCGATAGGCACCCACAATCTCTTTTTCAATATCATCCCAGAGAAATAAATGATGATAATATTCATCAAACTTGTCCAAATCAATGGAATTGTTTGTACCCTCGCCAATTGCCCTAAATGTCACCTCGCGTTGTCTCCCGATTTCCTTTAATATAAAAGGCATGTCCTTGGCCTTGGCCAAAAACACCTCATAATTCTTGCTCTGGAGCATTCGACAATCTTTCTCACGAAGTTTCTCAATTTCCCCCTCAATGACCTCAGTTCTAATCGCGGTTGCTATTTTTCTTGGCGCTTTTGGGATTTTAAGGGAAGTTGGTATTTGATCGATCAATCGCTCCTTTTCATAAGCATTGGAAAGAATGTATGTCTTTTTACGCAGAAGCTCTGTGAAATCTTCCAAAGTCTCCTGCTCATTTTGCGAATCTATTGATATGGGTTGGCCAATTCTAACTTTAATAGGTCTGTTTTTTTGGGAATATATCTCAGAGGGCAATTTTGCGGTTCTGAAGATATCACTGATCTTCGACAATCGATAAAAGAATGTACTATTTCTTGCATGAAAATAAATGGGTACTACCGGAACGTTAGCCTTTCGTATAAGTTTAAGTGCGGCCTCCTCCCAAGGCCTATCTACAATCAATCTGCCATCCTTATACGTCGAGACCTCTCCAGCTGGGAAAATACCCAAAGGATGACCTTCCCCTAAATGCGACATGGCACTCTTGAAGCCAGCAATACTACTTTTGGCATCCTTATGTTTTTCAAAAGGATTAACAGGTAATATATAAGGTGATATTGGTTCTATTCTATTGAGAAGAAAGTTCGCGATGATCTTAAAATCAGACCTATGGGTAACCAACAATTTCAACAACAAAACTCCGTCAATACCACCTAAGGGATGATTGGAAATTGTAATATATGCACCTTCTTTTGGCAAGCGCTTAAAATCTTCCTCGGGTACCTCAAAATCTATTTGATAATGCTTAAGAATAGCGTCTAAGAATTCAATCCCTTCAAGATGTTTATGCTTTATATAAAATCTATTGATTCCTGAGATTCTAGTGAACTTCATAAGTATCCACCCCATAAAGGTGCCCAAAAAACCGTATTTGTGAAGATTGATTGCCTTGGCTACTTCCTTCGCGGTCACTAAACCCATGTTCTGAATAATTTAGGAAATATAAATATAGCAAAATCCCAAGTGGAAGTGCTATTTTAACAGTACAGAATAAAATGGCAATCAATTACTTTACCACCAGTTGAACCGTTTCATTGGCACGCTGTTCAAGCAATATTTCCTTGCCATTTTGCAATGAGTCAATTGCATCGGCATTAAAATGTCTGATTGTATAAAGTGATACTCCCTCATGGTAAACCACATTAAATCGACTTTTCAATAGGTCCAATAATTCTTGCAATCGTCCAAATTTATTATCCACACATACTGAAAAACTAATAGCAGAATTTTGAATGAGATCTACCTTCATTTTATGGTCGTGTAACATTTTAAAGAGTTCACTAATACTGTTCTCAACGATAAAAGAAAAATCCAAGGATGAAAGCCTCATGAGTACTTGGTCCTTCTTCATAATATAACAAGGAATTTGGGGTTCCAAAGTTGTTCCTTTACCAACCGTCGTCCCTGCACCTTTTGGATTTATAAATGATTTAACCAATAATGGAATCTCCTTTCTTTGCAAGGGTTGTAAGGTTTTTGGATGAATAACAGAAGCACCATAAAAAGCCAACTCTATGGCTTCTCTATAAGATATTTGATTCAATAATTGTGTTTCATCAAAATAGCGTGGGTCTGCATTCAAGACTCCAGGAACATCTTTCCAAATGGTGACTGAATTGGCATTTAGGCAATATGCAAAAATAGCAGCTGTATAATCGGATCCTTCACGGCCCAAAGTAGTAGTAAAATTGTTGTCATCACTACCTAAAAAACCTTGAGTGATATGCAGCTGATTTTTGTCTACTCCTTCTGATATGCTTTGCTGTGTTTTTTCCCAATTCACCATCGCATCACGATAACTATTGTCTGTTTTAATGAAATTTCGAACATCAAGCCAAGAATTTTTTATCCCAACCTCATTCAAGTAGGCACTCAAAATAGTCGATGAAACCAATTCCCCGTAACCAACAACTTGGTCATAGACAAAATTATAGTTGGGCGATTTATTCCAGGCCAAGAATCCCTGAACCTCATCAAACAAAAGTTTTACCTTTTCGAAAACCAAGTGTTTCTCATTTTTGAACAATTCCAATAAGATAGAATTGTGGTACTCAATAACTTCATTTAAGGCAGAGCTAAGTCTATTTTTGTCCTCAAAATAGGAATTCACGACTTTTTCCATGGCATTGGTTGACTTGCCCATTGCTGAAACCACTAACAAGGTGTTTTCATGACCAACTTCTTTTAGAACCTTTATCAGGTTATGTACTCCTTCAGCATCCTTAACCGATGCACCACCAAATTTGAATATTCTCATATATTTTTTAAATAATTCTGTATTCCTTTTTCATCTAAATGAACAACATCCCAATCACGTAAAACCTTCGCTCCCTTTTTTTTATAAAATGTTATTGCTGGTTCATTCCAATCCAAAACCTCCCAGCTAATACGTTTTACACCTTGTTTGGCACAATATTTCACGACTTCATTTAATAGTGCGGTACCCAGACCACTGCCTCTCATAGTTTCTGAAACGACCAAATCCTCTAAATGGATTATTGGGCCTTTCCAGGTAGAATAACGATTATAAACCAAGGCCATTCCGACAATACTTCTATTGCTCTCGCCAACAAAACAATGGAATAGTTTTTCAGAACCAAACCCATCATGAACCAAATCATCCGCTGTTACCTCAACAGCACCAGGCTCCTTTTCAAAGCTGGCAAGTTCCTTAATGAGTTCAAGAACGTATTCCATGTCCTCGGCTATGGCTTCACGAATTGAATATTGCATAATTGTTACAAATAAAACACAAAGTTATATATTTAAAAAATCAATTGCATACGAAACCGTTATAGTTTCACAAATTAACCGATATTTGTGGTCAAATTACCATTCAAATGATTGATAAAAGACATAAAACCCTCGGGGAATTCATCATTGAAAATCAATCTTCATTTCAATATACCTCAGGAGAACTCTCAAAACTCATCAATGCCCTACGTTTAGGGGCCAAAGTTGTTAGTCATGAAGTAAACAAGGCCGGCTTAATTGATATTCTTGGTGCAGCAGGCGAAACCAATATTCAAGGTGAACATCAACAGAAATTAGATGTTTTTGCAAATGAAAAATTTATTCAGACCTTAAAGAACCGAGAAATCGTATGTGGTATAGCATCTGAAGAAGAAGAAGATTTCATCAGCATTAATAGTAATGATGAGCAGCATCAGAATAAATATGTGGTGTTGATCGATCCTTTGGATGGATCTTCCAATATCGATGTTAATGTATCTGTAGGAACTATTTTTTCAATCTATAGAAGAGTTACACCTATAGGCACGCCTGTGCAACTGGAAGATTTTCTTCAACCAGGAAGAAATCAAGTCGCTGCTGGATATATTGTTTATGGAACTTCTACAATTTTAGTGTACACAACGGGTGACGGTGTAAACGGATTTACCTTAAACCCAGCCTTAGGAACTTTTTACCTATCACATCCCAATTTGGAATATCCAGAAGACGGAAAAATATACTCTGTAAATGAAGGCAATTATGTTCATTTTCTACAAGGGGTAAAAGACTATATAAAGTATTGTCAAGAGGAAGAAGGTAATAGACCATATACTTCTAGATATATAGGTTCCTTGGTTTCCGATTTTCATAGGAATATGATCAAGGGAGGGATATATATGTATCCAAAGAGCAGCATTAATGAAAACGGAAAATTACGATTGTTGTATGAGTGTAATCCAATGGCCTTCATTGCCGAACAAGCCAATGGTGTGGCAACGGGAGGGCGAACTAGAATAATGGATATTGAACCCACAGAGTTGCATCAACGCGTACCATTCTTTTGTGGAAGCAAAAATATGGTAGATAAATTAAAGGAATTCTTGGTCAAATATCATTGAGCAAAGTACTAGATATTGTTAAACCACTTAAACAATCACTCATTTATTTCTTTAACAAATAAAGATAATCTTCAAAGTCGATTTTACCTCTAAATATCGCTATTGATTTTTCAATGATTTTATCAGCTTTTTGAATTGGGTAACCCAAGCCAATAGCATATCTCTTCAACAAGCTCATTTCTTCATCTTCTACTTCATTATCAGCAAATATGATCTTGAAAAGATCGAAAAGTCGTTCCAACCTTTGTTCAGAACTATTGGTTGGTTCAATGGGATACCTATTCTCCTTTTTCATAACCATTTTAAAATCTGCTTCTGAAATATCCAATTTACGGGCAAAATTGTGTAATAGGTGCATTTCTTGAGGATTTACCTTTCCGTCAACGGCTGCCAAAGTGGCTATCGAGGCAAAATGAGCCAAGTTTCTGCGTTTCTCACTATGATTGTATAAATCTAAAATGGGCATATGTACTGAATTATATTTAAACAAAGATAATTTATTAAACCCAAAACATGCATCTCTTAAGCATGTTTTACTCCTGGAGTTTACGAAAACCTTAAATGGCAAGGTCTTGTCAATGTTTAATCCTGACAATCAAAATCATTATTCCAGATTAGCCACTATTTCAGAAAGACTTTTGAATTTCAATCGTCAAAGATTCATGGGAAAATCTCTATATATTATACGGGTTAAAAGTGATATTTTAGTATACGATTGAGTATTTAATCGTGCAAATTATAAATAGTACATTTTAATGATAAGGGAACAGCTTTTTAGTATTGCGGAAAACTGGTTTGCACAACAAGACTGGAAACCTTTTGCATTTCAAAAAAAAACCTGGAAAGCATTTTTACAGGGCAAACATGGACTGTTGAATGCACCAACAGGAAGTGGAAAGACCTATGCCCTTTGGTTCCCGATTCTTTTAGATTATATAAAGAATAATCCTGAGTATAAGACCAAGCATAAAAAAGGGCTAAAAGCCATTTGGATTACGCCGCTTCGCGCATTATCCCACGAGATAAAACAATCGGCAGAAAGGGTAGCGAACGACTTAGGAACTAATTTAACGGTAGGCATACGTTCAGGAGATACAAGCACAAGCGAAAGGGCAAAGCAAAAGAAGAGCATGCCTGATTTGCTCATCACTACCCCCGAAAGCTTACAATTGTTATTGGCCACCAAAGGCTATGACCATATTTTCAAGAATTGTACAGCTATTGTCGTTGATGAATGGCACGAACTATTAGGAACGAAGAGAGGGGTACAAACAGAATTGGGCCTATCAAGATTGAAGACAATATCCAAAAACCTACGAATTTGGGGTATCTCGGCCACCATTGGAAATCTGGAACAGGCAAGGCAAGTTTTACTTGGCCCTTATTCACCAGCTTTGGGCAATTCGGTATTGATCAAGGCAAATCTTAAAAAGAAAATCACAGTTAAAAGTATTATTCCTTCCGAAATGGAAACTTTTCCTTGGCGGGGACATTTAGGGCTTCGTTTGTTGGAAGACGTAATTCCTATCATCAATAACAGCAAAACAACATTGCTTTTTACCAACACAAGGAGTCAGTGTGAAATCTGGTTTCAAAAAATACTGGAAAAGCATCCTGAATATGCCGGTGAGATTGCCATGCATCACGGCAGTATTAACAAAGAAACAAGGCAATGGGTAGAGCAGGCCATTCGTAATGAAAGTCTAAAGGCTGTAGTATGTACTTCAAGTCTTGATCTAGGGGTTGATTTTGCTCCAGTTGAAACCGTAGTTCAAATAGGAGGACCAAAGGGTATAGCACGTTTTTTACAACGTGCTGGTCGCAGTGGTCATAGACCTGGCAAAGAAAGCGTGATATACTTTTTACCAACGCATGCCATTGAGCTAGTCGAAGCCTCAGCATTGCAACAGGCAATAAAAGGAAATGTAGTTGAAGACCGCATACCCTATCTCAATAGTTTTGATGTGCTTATACAGTACTTGACAACCTTGGCCGTCTCAGATGGTTTTTATCCTGATGGAATATTTTCTGAAATCAAACAGACCTTTTGTTACCAGGCCATGAGCAAAGAACAATGGCAATGGCTTTTGAATTTTATTGTTCTGGGAAGCCAAAGCCTGCAAGCCTATGATGAATACAAGAAAGTTGAGGTAGAAGAAAATGGTTTGTTTAAAGTGAATAATAGAGGTATTGCCATGCGACATCGCTTTCAAATTGGTACTATTGTAGGTGATGCCAACTTAACGGTCCGCTATCAGAAAGGCGGGTATATTGGCACTATCGAAGAGTCTTTTATTACCAAATTAAAAGCTGGTGATGTATTTACCTTTGCAGGGCGGAATCTTGAATTTATTCGTGTAAAGCAAATGCAGGTACATGTGAGAAACTCAAATAAAAAATCAACAAAGGTTCCTGCTTGGATGGGAGGTCGTTTAACACTTTCTGCACAAATGTCAGAGTTGCTCAGAAATGAATTGTATTCCGCATCACTTCCCGATTCAAAGCAATCCATTGAAATAAAGTCACTATCACACCTCTTTAAAAAGCAACGTGAAGAGAGCATCGTTCCTAAGCCCAATGAGTTTCTTATTGAATCATTTGAAACCAACGATGGCCATCATTACATCTTTTACCCTTTTGAAGGGCGATTTGTACATGAAGCCATGGGAAGCCTATTAAGTTACCGTATTAGTTTATTGTCACCAATTACATTTTCCCTTGCTTTTAACGACTACGGTTTTGAATTACTTTCAGACCAGGAATTGAATATGCAAGCGGTGTTGGACAATAACCTATTCTCAACCGATTATCTATTCGATGACTTGCAAAAAAGTTTGAATTCAACCGAAATGGCAAGGCGAAAATTTCGCGATATTGCGGTAATCAGTGGTATGGTATTTACCGGCTATCCTGAAAAAGGAATAAAAATGAAGCATTTGCAAAGTAGTTCACAATTATTGTTTGATGTTTTCAAGGATTATGAAGCGGACAATCTACTCTATAAACAGGCCTTTACAGAAACCTTTGAACACCAATTGGAAGAAGGTCGTTTGCACTTGGCACTAGAGCGAATTGCCCGGCAAGAAATTGTATGGCAACGCTGCCAGCACCCAACCCCTTTCTCTTTTCCATTGATTACTGACCGCTTGCGCGAAAAATTATCTAGTGAAAAGTTAGCAGACCGTATAAAACGAATGACCGCACGGTTACTTAAAAAATAGGACTCCCTTTACTTCAAAATCTATCGGGCAATTACAATCAACGCCAATCCTGCAACATAAACGAGTAACATAGCATTGAGCATAACAGAGACACCCTTGGGGGCACCCTTGAATTCCTTCCAAACATAAATGCCCCATAATGCAGCAACCACCGTTGCCCCTTGACCCAATCCGTAAGAAATGGCCGGACCTGCTTTATCAGAAGCCAATATGCTAAAAGACATGCCTATACACCATATTATTCCACCAAGAACACCCATCAAATGACTTTTGCCAGTGCCCGAGAAATAGTCTCTAAAACTTACCGGCACACCCTCAAATGGCTTTCTCATCACAACGGTATTGAATACGAAATTACTGCCTAAAATTCCCAGTGAAAAAAGGAAAACAGCTGTATATGGACTTAATTTACCCATAGTGGGATTAGCAAAATCGGGGAACATGGAATTAGCTACATACTTGTAAAACAGGCCCATGAGCAAACCTGCAACCACTGCTAACATTAATCCCTTGGTTGGTACTTTTTGTTGCTCTGTCGATAATTTTTTATAGGCTGTGGCATTCAAAACGATAGCAACCACCACCAATGCCACTCCCCCAAAGAGTAAGGTCGCATTACCAACAGGGGCATCAATATAATTAACAATGACCCCAACAACTAGAGCCAATCCGATGCCAACCGGAAATGCAACCGACATTCCAGCTAGAGCAATGGCCGCAACAAGGAGAATGTTCGCCGCATTAAATAGTATTCCTCCTAGAAAGGCCGACCATACATTTTCTGAACTTGCCTGTGAAATATCTTCAAGAAAAGGTCGTCCTTCATTACCAAAGTTGCCAGCTGTAAGCGCCATTACCAATGCAAAAAAAACAATACCAAAAACATAATCCCAATAAAAAAGCTCAAATCGCCATGTTTTGGATGCCAATTTTTGTGTATTTGCCCAAGAGCCCCATGCCATCATGGTAATAACACAGAAAATTACTGCAACTCCGTATGTTTCTATAATATACATCTTATATGAATTTGTTGATTTCCTCTTGATAAGGGGCAGAACTTTGGGCTCCCATTTTGGTTACCGATAAAGCTGCCGCCTTATTGGCATAGATTATACTGTCTTTCCATGGTTTCTTCTGGGCTAAGCAAACGGCTAAAACACCATTAAAAACATCTCCTGCAGCGGTTGTATCTTCAGCTTTGACATTTATTGATGGTATTTTGAACTTTTCATTATCATTACAAAAAAAAGCACCTTTACTTCCAAGGGTTATAATTACATTTTGAACTCCTTTATTTAAAAGGGCAAGGGATGCCATTTCCATGGAAATATCATCTACAATAGCAATACCTGTCAGGAGTTTGGTTTCTGTCTCATTAGGTGTAATCAAGAAAAGTCCATCCAATATAGCATCATTCAGATTTTGTGCTGGTGCGGGATTTATGATAAGAGGGAGCTTGGTCAAATTGCAATAATTTGCTAAAAATTCAACGGTTTCAATAGGGGTTTCCAATTGAGTCAAAATAATATCCACACGACCAGTCTTTGATAAGGCATCAGATACATGATCTGGGGATAGAAGACCGTTGGTTCCCGAGGATACCACTATTTCGTTTTCCCCCTGATGGTTCACAGTGATCAATGCAACTCCAGAAGCGGCTCCTTCAACTATCTTGACAAAATCAATCGATATGCTGTCTTTTTGATATCCCTTTAAGGCATTCTGTCCAAAAACGTCATCTCCAACAGAACAAATAAACGTTACATCCCCTCCGGCACGGGCTGCCGCAACAGCTTGATTAGCGCCTTTACCTCCAGGGAACATAAAAAAATCCCCTCCAATAATGGTTTCCCCAGGTTCAGGGAATCGCTTTGTCTTGACCACCATATCGGTATTGGAACTACCAACTACAACTATTTTAGACATACAAAAAGATTGGTCGATTATATAATATCCCAAGGTAACTATTAATCAAAATAAAAACAACCACAAACGATTTGCTTTATTTCTTAAAGGATACCTATTTTTACCTTAGTGACCCAAAACCTTCAAATACAAAGTCAAAACTTTACTTTGCACGCATCGGGTGCAATGTTTTGGAATGAACGATCAGCACTTTTAATTAGTGATGTACATCTCGGCAAAGTAAGTCATTTTAGAAAATTCGGGGCCGCTGTTCCGCAAGAGGCCATTCATGGTAATTTTAAATTGCTGAATGATTCAGTTGCCTTTTTCAAGCCTAAGCGTATCTACTTTTTGGGAGATCTATTCCATTCGCAGTTAAATAATGAATGGAACTATTTTGAAGCTTGGGTATCAAGAATAAAGACAGAAATTATTTTAATCAGTGGCAACCACGATATTATTTCACCTTTAAAATATGAAGATCTGGGGATTCAAGTTATTGATGAACTTATAATTGAAAATTTTCTGATGACCCATCACCCAGAGAAGCGTAGCGATTTTTTTAATTTTTGTGGGCATATTCATCCTGCCATTAAACTACGTGGTCATGGGAGGCAATCCCTTCGACTTCCGTGTTTTTTCAAAAGCCAAAATCAAATGATTCTCCCTGCGTTTGGTGAATTCACAGGTTCACATACTCTAAAACAGAAAAAAAACAATGAGGCCTATGCGATAGTCGAGGGTATGGTCATAAAAATATAGCCCTTCTTTTGGGCAAAGATCAGCTTCATCCTATATTTGCAGAAATAATAACGGTTGACCCAATCTACAATTCAACAACTGTTCGCACAGTCTTCGCAAACCCGAAAACTGCAGGATAGTATTGCCCAAACTCAACTTCCCGACGCAACTAGAAGTGAAAGAATTACATTAAAAGGCCTAACAGGCTCAGCGATTTCATTTGTCATTTCCGATATTTTCAAGAACTCGGATTTACCATTTTTATTGGTTTTCAATGATAAGGAAGAGGCAGCGTATTACCTCAATGATCTTGAACAACTCATAGGTGAGAAAGATGTATTGTTCTATCCAGGAAGTTATCGCAGACCTTACCAGATTGAGGAAACCGATAACGCCAATGTACTCCTCAGGGCCGAAGTCTTGAACCGAATAAATTCTAGAAAAAAACCTGCAGTTATTGTCACCTATCCCGATGCCCTTTTTGAAAAAGTGGTCACTAGAAAAGAGCTTAATAAGAATACCTTAAAGATAAAAATAGATGATTCGCTTTCGTTGGATTTTCTGAATGAGGTTCTTTTTGAATATCAATTCAAAAGAGTGGATTTCGTCACAGAGCCAGGTGAGTTCTCAGTACGTGGTGGTATAGTGGATGTCTTTTCTTTTTCTCATGATCAACCCTATCGCATTGAATTTTTCGGAGATGAAGTTGATAGTATTAGAACTTTCGATATTGAGACCCAATTGTCTACTGAAAAAGTAAATAAAGTCACCATAATTCCTAATATAGAGAATAAGTTCTTGAACGAAACCCGGGAAAGTTTCCTCAAATATATTTCACCAAAGACCATTGTTTTCACTAAGAACCTTGAGATGCTCTATGGCCGACTTGATTCATTCTTTGCTAAGGCTGAAGAGTCGTTCGCCAAATTGTCCCAGGAAATAAAGCATGCTAAGCCTGAAGCATTGTTTGTGAATTCCCAATTGTTGAAATCGCAGTTGCATGATTATGGCCATGTGGAAATGAATGGATCAAGCGAAGCCCTTAAAGATTCATATAAGGAAGAACTAATCTTTAAGACCAAACCCCAACCCTCGTTCAATAAAAAATTTGACTTATTAATCGAGAACCTAAATGATAACAGCAAAAAAGGGTACAAAAATTATATCTTCTGCGCGTCGGATCAACAGGCCAGGCGATTCCATGACATTTTTGGTGAGGTAGACCATGACATCAAATATTCAACAGTGGTTTTCCCATTATTTCAAGGATTTATTGATGATGATTTAAAATTAGTTTGCTATACCGACCACCAAATTTTTGAACGTTATCACAAATTCCATCTAAAAAATGGGTATGCCAAAAAACAGGCAATTACGCTCAAAGAACTTAACAAATTGGATGTTGGGGATTATGTGACCCACATTGATCATGGCATAGGCAAGTTCGGCGGACTTCAAAAAATAGATGTTGAGGGCAAAAAACAGGAAGCCATTAAGCTAATGTACGGTGACCGGGATATTCTATATGTAAGTATTCATTCGCTGCACAAAATATCAAAATTCAATGGTAAGGATGGGGCGGTGCCCAAGATCTACAAATTGGGTTCAGCAGCTTGGAAAAAATTAAAGCAAAAGACCAAATCGCGTGTCAAGAAAATCGCCTTCGACCTTATCAAGGTGTATGCCAAGCGAAGACTTGATAAAGGATTTCAATACGACCCCGACAGCTATTTGCAATTGGAGTTGGAAGCCTCTTTTATCTATGAGGATACGCCTGATCAAAGTAAAGCCACTGAAGATATTAAAAAAGACATGCAAAGTGAGCGACCAATGGATAGGCTTGTCTGCGGAGATGTGGGCTTTGGCAAGACCGAAGTTGCTATACGCGCTGCTTTTAAAGCAGTGGACAATGGAAAGCAGGCAGCGATTCTTGTCCCAACGACCATTTTGGCATTTCAACATCATAGGACCTTTACTGAACGGTTAAAAGAAATGCCGATAACCGTTGACTACCTAAATCGATTCCGGACAGCAAAGGAAAAACGCGAAACCCTTGAGAACCTAGAAAGTGGTAAGGTAGATATCATCATTGGGACGCATCAGCTGGTCAATAAAAATGTAAAATTCAAGGATCTTGGCCTTTTGATCGTTGATGAAGAGCAAAAGTTTGGGGTATCAGTCAAGGATAAATTAAAGTCGATTAAGGAAAATGTTGACGTACTAACTCTTACGGCAACTCCCATTCCACGAACACTTCAATTTAGTTTGATGGCAGCCCGTGATCTATCAGTAATAAATACCCCACCCCCAAACCGCTACCCTATTGAAAGTCATGTTGTCAGATTTAATGAAGAGATTATTCGAGATGCCATTACCTACGAAATACAACGTGGTGGTCAGGTATTTTTTATACACAATCGTATTGAAAATATAAAAGAAGTTGCCGGTATGATCCAGCGTTTGGTCCCCGATGCCAAAATAGGAATTGGCCATGGTCAAATGGAGGGCAAAAAATTGGAATCCCTGATGCTGGCTTTTATGAACGGTGAATTCGATGTTCTTGTTTCAACTACCATCGTTGAGAGTGGTTTGGACGTTACGAATGCCAATACCATATTTATCAATAACGCTAATAATTTTGGTCTAAGCGATTTGCATCAAATGCGAGGGCGTGTGGGTCGCAGTAATAAAAAGGCTTTCTGTTATTTTATCACTCCACCCTATGATGTGATGACATCAGAAGCCCGAAAAAGAATTCAGGCCTTGGAGCAATTTACAGAATTGGGTAGTGGCTTCAATATTGCCATGAAAGATCTTGAAATTCGAGGAGCTGGTGATTTATTGGGGGGTGAACAAAGTGGCTTTATCAACGAAATAGGTTTTGATGCCTATCAAAAAATCCTGGCCGAGGCCATAGATGAATTAAAGGAAAACGAATTCAAGGAATTGTATGATGAAGTTGAGGGTCATCATGAGAAAGTATATGTGAAAGATACCCAAATCGATTCTGATTTTGAATTGCTGTTCCCCGATGATTACATCAACAACATCACAGAACGATTGAACCTATATACAGAACTGAATTTAATCAAAGATGAGGAAGCTTTACAGAAATTCGAGTCAGAACTGGTTGATCGTTTTGGTGAATTGCCTACACAAGTTGTTGACCTCTTTAATTCGGTACGTATAAAATGGATTGCGAATAGTATTGGATTGGAAAAAGTGGTGATGAAAAAAGGCAAGTTAATCGGTTATTTTATCGCTGATCAAGAATCGGATTTTTATCAAAGTCAAGCCTTTACAGAGGTATTGCAATTTGTCCAAACCCATCCGAACATTTGCAAAATGAAAGAAAAGGAAACAAGGAACGGACTTCGATTATTACTGACCTTTGATAATATTGGTTCCGTTGATAAAGCCTTGCAGGCCTTGGGCCCTTTTGAAAAAACTGCTGAGGTTATTTCCAAATTATAGAAAGATTGTTCCTTCCAGGGTTTGGTACTATTTTTGAAAACAATATTATAATGAAAAATACACTTTTAACTTTCTTTTTATTAGTAGTGTTAGGTGTTCAGGCCCAATATTCCATATCAGGCACTTTTATGCCCGCCAAGGATTATAAATGGTTGATAGCTTATCGCTTAAAGCCCGGCACACAGAATTATATCGCCCAAACTAAAGTTCAAAACGGAGTGTTTAGTTTGAAAATTCCAGAAAAGGCCTTGCCAGGAACCTATAGATTGGTCTATGCTGTACCCCAGGAGGAGTTTTATTTTGATGTCATTTATAATGGGAAAGAAGATATCTCGCTTGCCTTTGATTCAAATAATGGGGTTTCCTTTTTAAATTCAAAAGAGAATATCCTCTTCAATACTTATTTTAAAAAAATCATTGATCTTGAACAACAAATCGTGGATTTCTATACGCAGGGAAATACGAATAAAAAGGAGTATGCTGTAATTGCAAAAAAAATGCATAGTCTTCAAAAATCGTATGAAGTAAAATCAGAGGGATTAATGGCCAATCACTTCATAAAAAGTAATGAACCATATATTCCTAAGGAATATCAATCAATCCATGATTATGTGAACAGTAAAAAAGAAGGATACTTCAATGCGTTGGAAATTGACAATCCCATTTTACAAGCTTCAGGATTCCTGACCAATAAATTAGTCAATTTTGTGTTCACTGCACTTCCTTTGGAAGCTAATACACGTAAAGAAAGGCAAGAGGCAATGATTTCTAATGTAGATATAATAAATAAAAGGATATCGCCAATAAATACCAAATATAAAGTACATCTCTATTAC
>JAAETN010000648.1 GCA_024228355.1 Maribacter sp.
AAAGTGCAATTACTGCCGTATTGCTTATAGCTTCCGTCAAAAAAATCGCAACAAGCGATATTGCCATAATCAAGATAAATGGTGACCGGATTGACCCAATATTGGACATATCTACCAACCAATGCGTAGCACCGGTCTTGCCCATAGCCAAACCAAGGCTAATCGCACCTCCATACATAAGTATCAGCCCCCAGTTAACATCTTCCTCTACGTCCTTCCATCGTAACAGCCGGAAAACAAAGGCAATAACAACGGAAGCTAAAGCAATATTAGCAAGTCCGAATTTTTCACCAAAGCATATCCATGAAAAAATTGTCGCGATCATAAGTATTCCAATAGACCACTCTTCACGTTTCATTTTCCCAATACAAGTAGTTCTATTAACTAATAATAATCGTGCTCTTTTTACATCTTTTATCTCCGAGGGAAAGAGGAAAATCAACAACCAATACATAATGGCCAGCGTTATTATAACCGTTGGAAGCGTTGCAAGTGCCCATTTGATAAAACCTATGGTTTCTCCAGTTGTATCCCGAAGTATTCCTACGGCCAAAGGGGCTCTGGCGCCACCTAAAAATGTAGCAACCCCTCCAATAACACAACCCCACGCCATCCCCAAATACAGAGATTTACCATAATTACTTTTACCCGGTTTTAGTTCCAGACTCAAAGAAATAGCAGTAATAATTGGGAACATTACAGCAGCAACAGCATGTTCTGACATCCAAAATGAAGAAAATGCCGACAAGACAATAACTCCCAGAAGCAATATCCTGGGCGAATGGCCAAACCACTTCAGGAATATCAGTGCTATTCTATTAC
>JAAETN010000649.1 GCA_024228355.1 Maribacter sp.
CAAAGCTCTCTCTTTTATTCACTTTGTCTAGCAAACTGCACTTACCAAGGAATTCATCCAACTCATAATCTGATAATTCAGACTTACACATATTGGTCAGGAATATTGATGCTTCATTAGTCATTTTTTCACATAACGTTTTGGGTAAGGGGCGCGCAGCGAAGCGGAGCGTCCCAGTGAGCGACAGCGAACGATCTTGAACCACTTGTTAGGCTTTTAGTCATTAATACCTATTTCTCTATGGCAATTTATGCATCTACCACCATTATTGAATGGGAGAAGCACTGTTACTTTTTTGCAGAATGGACATTTTGTAAAGGCAAGAAGTACCAAGCCAATAATCAATGCTACTAGCCCCAACACTGATACTGCTTCACTTATACTATCTAAAGACAAAAACATTCCGGTAAAAAAAAGTAGAAACCCTGCCATGATAATTATTTGTCCTGCTAAATTTAATCGGCGGCGGCTTTTAGAATAACTAATGAATTGCTTTTCTTGAACTGGTGTTACTTCTAACTCATCATGAGTTACTATATTTAGCTTCATATAACTCAAATAAAATGGTAAATAAATTACTAATACACCTAAGAACCATAGTGTTCCACTTTCAAATGGGAGCAAATTAGATTCCGGTAGAAATAAGATAGCAACGAACCCCCCTAATAGTATGGTCCCTCGCTGAGAATCCATAGACAGAATTGCTCCACATCTCTTGCATGTCATTAACCGAGTCTTATCAAACTGAAGCAAATTCCACCAATCTTGTGCTTCGTTACATTTTGGACATTTCGCCATATTATTGAGCCTAACGTTTTACATAAGGGGCGCCGCGCAGTTTGCGGCGTCCCAGTGAGCGGCAGCGAACGATCTTGATGTGCTTGTTAGCCATTTACTTTGTTCACTGATTTGTTTTTTACTAACGCGAAAGTATTTATAGCAAATGGCAGCGACACTAATACCACAAATAATGGTGCAAGAATGCTCGTTGAACTTTGTGGTTTTAGTAAAAAGGTTAAAAATGGCAAATAAACTAAGATTCCTAAAACAACATTTAATACTATTAACAATATCCTATTAATATTGCCTCCACCTTTAAGCATAAACCTAAGGTTAAATAAGAATAAAAGTAGAATAATTAATAAAAACCATATAGGTGACGGACCCATGATATTAGTACTACTTGTGGCAAAGCCGATTGCCAGAATAAGAATTAGTATTGAAGTAATATTCAATATTTTTGCAAATAGCCTCATTTTCATTCCTTTTATGATTGGCTAACGTTGTGCTAAGGGGCGCGAGTGAAACGAGCGTCCCAGTGAGCGATAGCGAACGATCTTAAGCACCTTGTTATGCAGCCTTACCTTGATTTAATCTATCTTATGCGAAGACCATTCAGAGTGTTTGCTATTCTATTAA
>JAAETN010000650.1 GCA_024228355.1 Maribacter sp.
ACAGAATTAGCGGAAAATTCTGATTATTCTGTAACGAAACGAGTTAAACAAACTTTTCTTCGATTTTTATTATCGGTTTCTTGCAATTTACTAGATTGACAACATTGGGGGTAAAGCTCGCTTTTTCGAATTGTTCAAAACTGAAGACCCCTCTCGAAACTTCAAATACAGATTTTTGTATGTGTTTCGAACCGCCTTCTCATTCTGCGTCGCTTAGTCTTAGTCGTGGAACAATCCTTCCGTCTCGTAAGGAATTATAGCTCTTAATGTAAAAACTTGCGTACATAATGACCTCGCATTCATACAAATTAAAAGTTTTTTCCGCCAAAATTGGTTGTTGCATCCGCAACAGGGCAGCAAACGTTAATTTAGGGAAAAGAACCTTGAACCTGCATGAACACGGGGTTAATATGTAATATTTCTGAAAAAACAACCAATATGCGACATATGCTTGCAGTCGCAGAGCATATGTATGGCCCAATACATCACTTCTGATTTAACTCAATTTCACGTTCAAAATAATGTTACATGGACCTCGTATTCCTGGAAATTCATGCTTTCATGTCCAAATAAAATTCGCGCAACACTCTTTCGGATCTGACATCCAAAAATTATGGTAAATTGTAAAAATCTTGGTAAATTTATATGGTATTACTAAATATCAAATATTGATATTAAAAACATGGTAAATTGTAAAAATCTGTCTGGAACCTTGAAATTGCGTGAACGTGAACGAATGAGTGAAATTTTGTTCAGGCTAAGGTCATTTAATGCCTAGATCGCGAGATAATAGCATACTGAATGTACACAAGAGCCATATCGTGCCCACAACCTTGCCAAATCAGTAACCTTACATTGTATAGTGTTAAATTAAAGGAGTTCCCATGGCAGTCCAGAAACGGTCCAGAGTCATTACATAACATATGTGCTTACAATCGCAGAGCATAGGTATTTATGCGCAGTTCATACATCATTCCTAACAAAAATGTTCGCTGCCGTGTTACGGATCTGACAGCCAATTCTTGAAGACCCTGTCGTTGTTACCCAATTCTAACCACTTGCTGGTTGTTATTATCGTTCAATTAATTCTGCCATTGGTCAAAATAGTTTTACTGGCTACTATGTGCAACAACAAAACGACAAACAAAAAAAAATCATTTGCCAGGACAAACAGAAATCATTTGCTGAATCCAGAATCATTTGCAAATCATTTGGTGAATCATTTGCGGAAAACTGAGAGATCAAAATTGTGAATTACGCAAGCAACATAAAAATTCCACACCAAATACTTCAGAAAAACAAAATTGATGTACCTATCAGGGATGATGACTCACAAAGTTCGCTGTTAGTTTTTGGATTTTCCAGATCCCCTCCTACCTTCCCCAGATTTTTTGGGGTATCCCCCCCCCCCCCTTCCGCCTCACCTGTACCGGCGTCAAATTTTTCCTGC
>JAAETN010000651.1 GCA_024228355.1 Maribacter sp.
ACGTGTTGTAGGAAAACATTTTACGGAGCTTTTTCAAGATTCTGGTAGCCCAGTCTACGGCGAGTCCAGCGACACCTTGTGCGCGTTTAACCGATCAAAACTCGTGGAAATATGGAAGCCCAAAAAGTGAACACTATTCCAAAGTGTTCCAAAGCGAAACACTATTCCAAAGCGAACACATTCTATTCAGGTCGGTTTCCATTTGTGAAAAAATTTTTTTTTTCTCAAATCGATCTCCTGCGTTTCCCAACAGATTTCAAAAATTCTTTTTCATGCCGCTTTTCCCCGATCTTATTATTTTTAGTGAAAATCTGAACAAAACAATCTTGGTAAAAATCACAAAACTTTGTCCAAGTTGAAACTGAACCAAAATATTTTGTTGTCTAAGTCGCGAAAACACGCTCAGTACAGTTAAAGCAATAACAACTTGTTTTTGGCAACTTAGACAACAAAATTTTATGGTTCAATTCCAGCTTGGATAAAGTTTTGTGATTTTCGGGACTGTGCTACCAAGATTTTTTTGTTCAATTTTCTCGCTGAAAGTAATAAGATCAGCACAAAGCGGCAAGAGTAAACGCTAAAAGAATTTCTGAAAATGGTAGGGGAACGCAGGAGATCGATTTGAAGAATTTTTTGCAAATGACCCTACATTTTGGAATGGTTTTTGATATTTTGGCTTACATCTCCATGAGTTTTTGTCGGTTCGAGGTGTGCATGGTGCCATTGGACTCGCCGTGGACTGGGCTATTAGAATCAGAAAAAAGCTCCTAATATGTTTTTTAAACATCATTTTAGTACAGCCCACAATAATGGATAAATGATCAAAATAATATTTTTTGCACACTAGGTTCGCGCTTCGGTCTACACGTACATTGTTGACGCCAAGAATAGAATTTTTGCAATTTGTTCTGCAATCGCTATCCCAAAAAATGTCTTAATCTCTGACATTTCTGAACAGACTTTAATTACGAGGCTACCAGAGGAATGTTTTGTATGTATGGCACCTGCATGACTCAGAGAATATTTATTGTCGTATAGTTTTCTGAATTTGGCACATGTAGCCCGAAATTAATATTTTTGTGTGTAATTTTGTCTGTTTTGAAGCCTGAACGCATGAGAGAGAGAAAGTAATACCTCAAACCTGGGATCAATTAGCGGACTAATTCGAGGGCTGCCGGTGGAGTGTTTGTTATGTTTGGAACAGGCATGACTTGGAAAATATTTATTGCTGTACTGTTTTTTCTGAATTCGGCACAAGTAGCACGAGATAATTATTTTTAATATGTGCAATTTTGGCTGTTCTGTCAGTCAGAAGTTGAGAAAAAGTTGAGAATGACGCAAACTAGGGATCAATTAGTGGAATAATTAGGAGACTACAAGTGGAGTGCTTGGTAAGTACGGAAAAGCTATGACTCAGAGAATATTCGATGTTGCATAGTTTTCTGAGTTTGACACATGTATCACGAAATCATTTTTTATAAATGTTGAGAGTGTAAACGTGCCATAAATGATTTTGTTATTGCAGGATTAGATCAGAAACGTAACAATTTATGCTTTCACAAGGAGTAGAATTACGAATTTCCTGTATCGATGAGCCAGGACGATGTCAAAGGAAATGTGGTCTGATTTTGAAATAAAAAAAAATTATAAAAATGGGCTTACCATGCAGTTGTTTTGTCTTGTTCTGACCATCAGAGTTCGGAAATGGCTTTTGAAACGTGCTCACCTGAGAGAGAAAGTTCAAAATGATCTGAATTTCAATTAATGGACAAATTAGAGGCTACCAGTGGAGTGATTAATATGTACGGAACTGTAATTCAATTCAGAATTGTAATTCAATCTCAAGCTCCAACATTTGCAGTGGGACTACCTGTCCCAAGAGGTATCGCCAGCTGTAGTTGAGGTGGTTTGCCAAATCCTGAAGAGGCATTGTTGTGCAGTGGTGGCTGCTGCAGAAACCAGAAGCGCCATCGTTGTTGAAGAGCCGTGTTGTTGAACACACAAATAGCGTGTTCAACAATCTGAATCCTGATTTTCGTCAAGAACCATGATGGTTGTGGTTTTAGAGGAGAAGAGAAGACTCGAACCTACGGTCAAGGGAGTGCAATGTGCTTCAAATGATTTTGTTAGTGCAGGATGAGATCACAAACATAAAATTTTAGGCTTCCACGAGTTGAATAACGAATTTCCTGGATCGATGAGCAGGAACCAAGTCACAGCAAATGTGGTCTGAAATAGAAATTTAAAAAAAAATAATTATCAAAATGGGCTTACCATGCAGTTGTCTTGTTCTGCCAACGGAGATTGGAAATGGTGGCTGATGTAGTTGTGGTGGCGAGAAGAACAGATTTGGTCTTCGAAATGGCTTTTGTGTTGTTCTGCAGAAATCCAAGAGTTGTCAAGTCATGAAGTGCTTGTACTTCCATTGATGATAGATTTATTGTCTGAATTTTTTCGAACGATTCTTCCCAGAAAACGCAGAAAAGAAGCAAATCACAAAAATTCGAAAATTGACATTGACATTGAAAATACATTGAAATACGTTTCCTTTTCGTCATCGGTACATTTTTCTGTCTTTCACATTGCCTCACTCATTCTGACGAAAATTTGAAATTCTAGTCTATCGCACCAAAGCAATATTTCAGTAATGCATTCATCAATTTACTATGAAGGTGCTTATAAATAATTAAGCACATGGAACTTTATAAACATGGAGTCTGTATTAGGAGATTGCTCTTTATCGAAAGACTGAAGATGTGTCATTTGACTTCAAATTCAGTTTAAAATATTCAGCAGGAATTTAGAAATAAATGAATGAATGAAATTTCATTCAAGCTAATGACTAAGGTGCGAGATGGCAGTATACAGATGTACACAAGAGCCTTAACAAGCCCACAATCTTCAAAAAATCTGTTTGCATTGTTCGTTTCCCATGTTGTAACATTTTTATTACAGTCTGTCATTTCAACTTTCGCAAAGAGATTGACAAAATTATGTACACCGCAAGTTTTTATGACACTTGCTGCTCCCCACAGGTGTCCCCTGGGGAGAAGCAAGGTCCAAATAGCTCCTCGGCTTAAATCAAAGGTCACTTGGCGTTCACGCATCATTGGTTCTGCTAACATTATTTAGGATCGCAAGTTCTGAGTCAAAATCTTCGACTAGGCTTGGAAAATTTCGACTCAGTGCTTGGGATCCCAAGCTTTGTGAGAAACCATTTTTTCCAGTCTTAACCCGTTGTCAAAATAACTTGTGAACATGTCTGATAATGTGTCCTTTCTTAGTTAACTTAGTTAACTTAGTTAACCCATTATGCAAAATTGTGTTTGTGATGGAATAAACTTTCTCTATTGAACTGTTAACCCAGCGCACAGGAAAGGCTGAAAGGCATTTGGGAAATTCTGAACAAAAACATTGTAATATTTATATGTAGTTAACTATTTAGCAGAAAGTTTGTGGATAACTTGAAAAAAGCTGGAACATAGAATCAATTTAATTACGCGTGTCTTGACTTGTAAAATTATTTTTTTATAATTCAAAAATGACAATCCATAATTTTCGAAGCACCAAAAATTTTGCAAACCAATTAATTGTTTTAACTGTGCGAAAAGGTTCATCACCGAGCTGCGCCTTTTTGCAGTTTGTCTGATGATTAAAGCAGCGAAACAAACTAAACAATTTGTAAGGTTTTTTGGGGCTTGATCCCTCGAAGTCTTTATAGACACTGGAGCTTTTAGCCCTGGCTATTTAGCCTAAAAATTTCAAATAAAAATAATAAAAAATAATAAAAAATACAAAAAATTACTTTGTCGAAGCCTTAACCACATTGGGCTAAATCCATACCGATTGTTGCTTCGTCACTCGTGTCATCTCTTCTCCCGGGAGCCCTCCGATATCACCCTGTCCACTGTCTTCTGTGGAAGTAGAGATCTGGAATGACTTTCTTTATGAAACTCACATCACCATAAAAAATTGATTTTCAAAGAAAATGATGTAAACGAAATTGGGATACAGTAGCAAAAAAATTTTCGCCGAACCCCACGGCTGCCCCATCTAAATCGAACCTTCTGAGCAACTTTTGTTAACCCCTTTGGTGCTTTCAAGTGTCCCTGTCGAGACATGGCTGATTCAGATATTCGAACCCTATAAAACTTTTAAGTTGGACATATATCGACAGAGTCCTTAGAAATTGCCAAAGTGCCTGAACAAAGTGGCACTTAATTTGGTTACCAAGTGGCACTTTATTTGGTTTCACCTAATGCAAATTTATTCAAGAATGACGTGGAACAAATAAAAAACACTGCACAAGTGTATTTGCAGAGGGTATTGCATACTTTATTGTCTACTTTGCATACATAATTATCTACCAGAAATATTCTCGGAACTTTACAAGACAAGACAACAGAACCTTTTAGGCTAAAATGATTGGAAAAGCTTTGCTACTTCGCTTACCTTCCTAATTCCATTTTAAGTTCAGATATTGCAAAGAATTGCCAAATCAGCTGAAAGATCGAGAAACAACGGGGAAGAAAGAGAACAATTTGAAAGAACAAAGGAAAGCCAGCAGCATGAGAGCTTTTAATTAACCCTATTAACCCTTTTAATTAACCCCTAAATGTGTGTGTTGTCTTATCGCTGGACGGTCGGTCTCTCTGGGCGCTGCGAGAAAAAACAATTAATGGGAGCCCCGTGTGTTAAGAAAAGGAATTTATAACGTGTGGAAGAAGAAAGAAAACAGACAAGACAAGACAAAACGGATAATGCAAGTTATTTTGAAAATAGTATTTGCTTTAGGACGTTAAAATTAAAATAAATATGATAAATAATGATAATGAACAAGACGGGGGACATGGTAAAATACTTAAGGATATGAGGAATAAATTTTTAATTTGGAAAAATCAAAGAGATATGGAAAACCGGGTTCAAAAAGAGAAGAAATCGAAGAACGAACTTCGAGAACTTCTATATGATAAATATGTAAGGCATCCAGGAAATTATTTAAAAAGGATGGAAAATTGGGATGGTGATATCAACACAAACCCGAAAATCTGTCTGGACCAAATATCAAATCGAAAATTAACGGAAATTGAAATTTTAATTTTAAAAATAAATAGAGCAAAGGACATGTGTTATGGTTTTAGTAAAATGTGGGGAGAACAAAAAAAAGAAATTGAACAATGGGAAAAGCAATTTAAACTAAAAATAAACGAGGTACAGGTGAGTAAAAATGGACGACCTTGCGTGATATATTCTGAAAATAGCTCCTGCGATGTAACTGATGACGAAATTTATGTACCGTGCACACAATGTGGAGAAGAGACGGGAGGAGACCCGTGTCATTACCACATAGTGGAAAAAGATAAGACAGGAAAAATCGATAAGTTACAAAGATGGGAAACAACAAAGGTAGAAAAGGACGACCACTACAGTAAAAGGAGGACAACCTTCTGTGGTGAAGCGTCTTGTCAAAAAAAATTGTTATGTAAAACAGAAATAATGCCGACTGAACCGAACGCAGATCGAGCGCTCAATACAGTCTTTAAAATACTCACGGATTTTTCGGAAACCACGCAAAATCCAAATTGGGTGTTTGATCCAAAAGTTGTTGTCACCGAATTGTCGAAAATTTGGCACTGCGTAGCTCCCTTACTGGCGGATGTCATAAATCGACAAAATATGGTCACACAACACACTTCTGTCGGGATGGAAACACTCGAGAAACACGAGAATCCGACAACAAGGCCGACTGAACCGAACGCAGATCGAGCGCTCAATACAGTCTATAAAATACTTACGGATTTTTCGGAAACCACGCAAAATCCGAAATTTGTGTTTGATCCAAAAGTTTTTGTCACCGAATTGTCGAAAATTTGGCACTGCGTAGCTCCCTCACTGGCGGATGTCATAAATCGACAAAATATGGTCACACAACACACTTCTTCTGAAATTAACGTGACTTTAAATTTTCAGGAATCACGCAAGGAAAGTCCAGACACCCACCCTCGCGAAAGCATACTGTATCAGGCTAAAACTAACCGCGATTACGATTTTAACAAAGAGGAAAGGGAAATCGCGGAAAAGGAAAAACCTAACCGAGAAACCCAAAAACATATAATGACTCTTGGTCAAGGGGATAGGCAGATTATAGTCGAACCCCGAGATCTTAACAAAGAGGAAAGGGAAATCTCAGAAAAGGAAAAACCTAACTGAGAACCCCAAAAACATATAATGTCTCTTGCCCAAGGGGATAGGCAGATTATAGTCGAACCCCGAAAAGTAAG
>JAAETN010000652.1 GCA_024228355.1 Maribacter sp.
CAAAGAAGACCCAATAGCTTTCCACGTAATTAATTGTTGGGATCCACAAAGCAGGCTATGGTAATAATATCTTCTAACAAGGCCAGCCAGAGGGACAGTCAAAACGCTGCGCGTTTTGTCTGCCCCTGCTGGCAGCGTTAACTGTATAAAGCCAAATCAATGACTACCTCAGAGATTTTAATTTATGGTTTTGTTCTAGTAGGAATAGTCGGGGCAATTATGGCGATGATTAAGGCTCCTAAAGAACTATGGTTTAGCCTGCCTAAATATGAAAATAAAGGCGTAGATTACGCACCAGAATATTCGAAAAAAGAGCGTATTATGATTATGCTCAAGATTTTAGCTTGGGCAATTCCATTTATTACTATTTTCGAATTCTGGTTCGTAGATTGGTTCTCTGAATATTCAAGAAATGCAAATTGCTACAATTATGGAAGCTTAAATGGTGTTCATTTGGTATTTTACGGCATATTTGTATTTGTTCCTTTGTCATTTGCAATAATCTTGTTATTAACACAAGGTCGGCGTAGTTTTAAAGTAATAAGAATTGAGCAAAATCCATTACCTAATGAAAAAGTATTTAGTCCGACTAAGTACAAATATGGCAAGGCAGCAACAATTCAACCAATTGTGGTTTTGTTATTAATCATGTGTTTATTTGGTCTTTCTGTATGGGGGGGATTTCAGGCGCATGAAATAACTAAGGATATTAAGCCATGTACAGTTAACAAGTCGTTAAACCAGATAGGCGCAATAAATGCGCCTACTGGTTAACTCAAACGTGTGTGCCGGGCATGGCACTTAACTAGCGAGGTGGAAGTCCTCGTACCAGGTATTCGCAGAGCCGAAGGTTAGCGAAAGGGCAAGGGCGTTGCCGTGAGGTAGGGTCTGAAGGAAGCCCAACGCAAAATTGCGGG
>JAAETN010000653.1 GCA_024228355.1 Maribacter sp.
CCCATTTCCTGTTGTTTGTGGCAAAAATAGTGGATTAGTTAAAAAAAGCCCACAAAATGCGAGCTTTTAAATTGATCTGAACTTTGAAAGGTCTTACTTGACAAACAATAACTCCCTGTACTTGGTCAATGGCCAAAGTTGATCGTCAACCAAACGTTCCAATTTGTCGCTGTGATAGCGTATTTCTTCAAAATGGGGTCTTACATTGTCACAATAAGCATATGCCTTTTTCTTGCTATCGGTCATGACATTGGCTTTTCGCCTTGCATCGACCATGGCATCGGTCTTATTTTTGAGTTCGGTTACATGTTCAGATATCAGCTTGATAATTGCCAATTGACCATCGGCAAACTTTTTATGGGTGGGTCCGTAAATATCTTTAAGTCCCGTTACATTAACAATAAGGCTGTTTTGATATTCCAAGGCTGCCGGCATAATATGGTTATACACTAATTCTGTAAAAATCCTGCCCTCAATCTGTATGTTAAGTATATAAGTGTCCAATTCAACCTCTTGGCGCGCTTTGACCTCAACCTCGCTCATCACATCCATTGATTTAAAAAGCGTCAGACTCTCCTTTGAAGTCAATATCTGAAGTGCTTCAGGAGTAGTCTTTTTGTTGCTTAACTTTCTTTTCTTCGCCTCTTTCTCCCAGTCACTGCTATATCCATCCCCTTCAAATCGGATTTTTTTGGATGTCTTGATATACTCCCGCAAAACATTGAAAATCGCTTCATCTTTTTTAAGGTTTTTGCTAGCTATTAAGTTATCAACCTCTTTCTTAAACGCCAACAATTGTTTCGCCATAATGGTATTGAGAATCGTCATTGGTTTGGCGCAATTGGTCTTGGACCCTACGCCCCGCATCTCAAATTTGTTGCCTGTAAACGCGAAGGGAGAGGTGCGATTTCTATCAGTATTGTCTAGCAGGATTTCGGGTATCTTACCCACAACATTCAACTTCAATTCAGTTTTTTCCTCTGGAGACAATTTCCCTTGTGAAACCCCTTCTAGTTCATCAAGAACACCACTTAGTTGTTTGCCAATGAATATGGACATAATGGCCGGTGGTGCCTCATTGGCCCCAAGCCTATGATCATTGCTAGCGGAAGCGATTGAAGACCTTAAAAGTTCTTCATAGGTATCTACTGCCTTTATCGTATTCACAAAGAAGGTGAGGAACTGGAGATTTTTCATAGGTGTAGAACCAGGACTTAACAAGTTAACCCCAGTATCAGTAGCCAAGGACCAGTTGTTATGTTTTCCTGAGCCATTGATCCCTTCAAAAGGTTTCTCATGAAATAGCACTTTGAAATTATGAATCTCCGCCACTTTCTCCATGACATCCATTAGGAGTTGATTATGGTCAACCGCTAAATTTGCCTCTTCAAAAACAGGTGCCAATTCAAATTGATTTGGTGCTACCTCATTGTGCCGTGTTTTGACTGGGATACCTAGTTTGGTACATTCAACTTCCAAATGGCGCATAAAGCTTAAAACCCTGCTCGGAATAACTCCAAAATAGTGATCAGCCAATTGTTGCCCTTTTGCGGCATTTAGTCCTACCAAGGTCCTACCTGTCAAAATTATATCTGGCCTGGAATGGGCAAGTGACTTATCGATTAAAAAATATTCTTGCTCCCATCCAAGAGTGGCATTCACCTTCCTTACATTTTTATCAAAATATTTGGCCACAGCTGTTGCGGCATGATCTACTGCATGCAAAGCTCTTAGTAAAGGGGCTTTATTGTCCAATGCTTCCCCTGTATAGGCCACAAAAATTGTTGGGATACATAAGGTTGTTCCATAAATAAAGGCAGGAGAGGTTGGATCCCATGCCGTATACCCCCGAGCCTCGAAGGTATTTCTAATTCCCCCATGTGGAAAACTGGAAGCATCTGGCTCTTGTTGTACCAATTGGCTTCCTCCAAATTTTTCCAATACCCGTCCATCTGGCAAAAGGTCGAAAAAGGCATCATGTTTTTCCGCAGTTGATCCAGTTAGCGGCTGAAACCAATGGGTATAGTGGGTAGCTCCCATATTAATGGCCCAGCCTTTCATTGCTTCGGCCACCTGATCCGCAATCTTACGATCTATTTTTGAACCTGAAACAACAGCTCCTTTTACACTTTCTAAAGCATCTTTGGTCAAATGCTGTAGCATTCTTTCCTCATTAAAGACATTAGAACCAAATTGCTCGGAACGTCTTCCCTTCTCCTCTATAGGAATGCTTGATCTTTTTTGACTATCAAGAATAGCGTTAAACCTTAATTTTGACATAATTAAAATACAATTTCAGCAAAAATAATAATTAACGATTTAATAATTTAGGTTACCTAATAATAAATTTTTTACAAAATACCCCCTAAAAAATAGGGGTGTTGAGAATTATTAACCACTTGTTGATAATTTACCCATAAAAAAATAAATATATTTTACAATTATCTTATTTTTGTGCGTCTTATAAATTATAACAATAATATCCAAGTATTATGAGCAAATCAAAATTAGAATACATCTGGTTGGATGGTCACAAACCAACGCAAAATATGAGAAGCAAAACCAAAGTCGAAAACGACTTTAGTGGTAAACTGGAGGACTGCCCTATTTGGTCTTTTGACGGCTCGTCAACTGAACAAGCAACAGGAGATTCTTCTGATTGCTTATTGAAACCTGTAGCTATTTTCCCAGATCCGGAAAGAAGAAATGGTTGGTTGGTAATGTCAGAAGTTTTAAGTGCTGATGGATCACCGCACCCTTCTAACGCAAGAGCTACTATTGACGATGATGATGATGACTTTTGGTTTGGTTTTGAACAAGAATATTTCTTAATGGATTCAAAAACAGATTTACCATTAGGATTTCCTCGTGGTGGATTTCCTGGACCACAAGGTAAATACTATTGTTCCGTAGGTGGCAGATATACTTGGGGCAGGGATCTTGTTGAAGAGCATTCGGATTTATGTATTGCCGCTGGATTAAATTTTGAAGGTATTAACCAAGAGGTTGCACCAGGCCAATGGGAATTTCAATTATTTGCTAAGGGAGCCAAAAAAGCAGGGGATGAAATTTGGGTTGCCCGTTACTTATTGGATAGATTGACTGAAAAACATGGTTATTATATTGAATACCATCCTAAACCTGTAAAAGGAGATTGGAATGGTTCTGGAATGCATGCCAATTTCTCTAATACAACTTTACGAACTTGTGGTTCCCAAGAAATATATGAGCAAATATGTGAAGCCTTTAGACCTGTTACCGAGGAACATATGGATGTATATGGGGAATTTAATGATGAGCGTTTAACAGGCTTACATGAAACGGCCCACGTATCTGATTTCTCTTACGGAATTTCAGATAGGGGAGCATCTATTAGAATTCCTATCATTACCGTAGAAAAAGGTTGGAAAGGATGGTTAGAGGACAGAAGACCTGCTTCTAATGGAGATCCATACAAAATTGCAGGTAGAATCATCAAAACTGTAAAGTCTGCGAATATTAAGGCAGTTGCAAATTAAATAATTGTTTAAATACCTTTTATTGAGCCCTGACGTGACCGTCAGGGCTTTTTTGTTATACCTCAATATTGAATATTGGGTAAAGGTGTATTCATCCAATAATCTGAAAAATCCCCTGGAGTAGCTATGGGTTGATCCTGAAAAATTGGTAAACTTTTATTCATGTACAAACTATCATTTGGTGCAGTTCCTGGCTCGGAAACTATGCGTTGTACAAAAAATTCCCGATACTGTTTTACCTCTCTATATGACGGTTCATTTATTCGATTTCCATCAATATCGCGAAGATTCTTTATTTCAATATTGAAAATTCCATTCCCTTTTTTATACTCTCTTTCTATTTGGGAGGTTTCCCCGAACAACGATCTTGAAAATTTGGGATTTGGGTATAAAAGTACTTGGTCTTCAATATGCACTACCCTACTGATTTTTATTCTCTTGCCATTGAATATTACATTATAATTGGACTTTTTTACAGCATCCTTTTCATTGGCTTTATTATTCAAGGATATTACAAAATACTCTCTTTTCAAGCTGTAATAAGCTTGATCTAATTTGAACTTGGGGGGATCTTTGATATTAAAGGCATTTTTCATGGAAAGATAATTTGGATACATCAAGCCATCAAATGGTGTATAACCAACTATGATCTCAAAAAGTAATTCTTTGTGTCTTCGATTTTTGATCCGTTCTCTTTTTCTAACATCTCTTAGGCGATTACTATACATGGCATATTCCAACTTATAAATAGCAAAGTTTTCTTGTGAGATGAACAGATTTCCTTTTATTCTAACTAGTCCTATATTCTTTTTAAAAGAGATTTTATATAACTTCTTGTTATTTAGTATTACTTCATCCTCTTTCTTAAATAAATGGTTTTTACGAAAATCTGTCTTAAACACATTTACGTAATCATAAGCATTTATCGAGTTATTTCTTAAGGCATCGTGAATACGTAAAATGGTAAATTCATTACCCCCATAATTGTCCAGAATAGCTCCAGGAATGGTTTTGTTCCTACTTTTATAGTCATATGGCTTTTCGCTTAATGAGTCGACAGGGAAATCCTGATTCCTTTTATTCTCAAAAATCCTGATTTTCGTCGTTTGATGATCCGATGCCCAAAAACCCTGATCCCAAACTTCAAATAATGCCTCGTTAAGGTTACTATACTTGCTTTCATTCATTTGAAAATCACGATAATAACCTACAGCGTTAAAAGGTTTTGTTGGGTAGTTCAAATGAATACTTTTAATAGCTCTTTCGACTATTCTTATTGCTGACATTCTTTTTTCAGTTGCAGTGCGTCTACGAGTTTTCCTAACTCCCTCCACAACCACTTCATCTAAAATCTCTATTGCCGGAGTTAGTCTAATTATGTTTGTTTTGTATTTTGAAAGGTCGAAAAGTAAAATATCCTTTGAAACGTACCCCAATGAAGATATTTCCAGAATACTCCCATATTCCTTGAATCTTTCAGGAATCCTAAAACTCCCATCCAAGTTTGATATAACGCCAATAGCCTTATCCTTAATCCTAATTGTAGCA
>JAAETN010000654.1 GCA_024228355.1 Maribacter sp.
AGACTATGTGCTAAGTACACAAAAAATGGCTCGTCTTTGTTTTTTTTGATAAACTTTATAGTTTCTTCAGTGTACCTTTTAGTGATGGTATGTTGGTTGGCCGGGCGTTCTATAATTTCGGTGTTTCGAATTAAAGGAACATTGTAATCCTCAGGTTTAATGGCTGTGGGGTTATGTAAGGCAAGTTTTTTATAATCTGCATTCCCCAAAAAGTCCATATCGTTTGAATATGGAATCCCGAAATAATAATCGAATCCGTGATTCGTGGGTAAGTATTGTTTTTTGTGACCTAAATGCCATTTACCTATACAAGCCGTGTTATAACCAGCTTTTTTGAGCTGTTCTGCCAAGGTTATTTCACTTGCTGGAAGCCCGTTTTTTGAATTGGGAAAAAGTACGCGTGTTTTACTGCTTGCCATACCACTTCTAATGGGAAGCCTTCCAGTCAAAAGAGCGGCCCTACTAGGAGTGCAGACACTTGCCCCAACGTAAAAGTTGGTCCATTTTTGACCTTCTTCTGCCATGCGGTCGAGGTTTGGAGTGTGTATGGTTGGGTTCCCGTAGGTGCTCAAATCACCATAACCAAGGTCATCGGCGAATACAATTACAAAGTTTGGGGGGTGTTTATCGCTATTTTGCGCCATTAATTCTGGACAAAGCAAAAAGTAAAGTAAAGTGAACAATAGGATTCCTGAATATTTGGTATTAATTATCATAATGGTTATTTTATTCTGCTTGAAGATAGTGATTCCTGTCAAATCTTTTAATAGTTAATTTAATGGGATGAAAGTTGATAACTACTGACAACTACCTTCAAGGGGCGAATGGTTTTTTAGTTATTTTTAGCCGCTGTTCTTTAGCGAAATTCTTTCTTATGTACTTGATTTTTGACACTGAAACCACTGGTTTACCCAAACGTTGGGATGCACCCATTACCGATACCGACAATTGGCCGCGCTGTATTCAGATAGCCTGGCAATTGCATGATGATATAGGTAATTTGGTGGATAGCCAGGATTATTTGGTACAGCCTGAAGGTTTCAATATTCCCTATGATGCAGAACAGATTCATGGTATTTCCACCGAACTGGCCAAACAAAATGGAATTTCATTAGCCGAGGTTTTAGAGAAGTTTAACATCGCCATGTCCAAAACAAAATTTATTGTTGGGCAGAATGTGGGGTTCGATGTAAATATTATGGGGGCTGAATTTCATCGGATGCAGGTCGAAAACACATTACAAGACCTTCCGGTCTTGGATACTTGTACTGAAGAGACAGCTTTACTCTGTAAGATACCCGGAGGCCGAGGTGGTAAGTTCAAGCTACCTACACTTACTGAGCTACATGAATATCTTTTTAGTGAACCCTTCAATGAGGCCCATAATGCCACGGCCGATGTTGAGGCTACGACGCGTTGTTTTTTGGAACTTGTTCGTCAAAAGCATTATTCTCAGGATCAACTGGACGTTCAGCCGGATTATTTTCAGAATTTCTCTGAGGCCAATCCACAGGAAATAAAGCTTATTGGTCTTAAGCACATCAATCTTAAAAAAGCTTCCAAAAAGATTGCCGATGCCCTATGGGAGAAAGATACAGGTGGATTTTCTGAGGAAGAGATCAAGGAGAACATTGAAAGTCTTTCTGATGCCCAATTCGTGCATTTGCACAACCATTCGCAATTTTCAGTCTTACAATCCACTATAAATATCAAGGATTTGGTCCAATCTGCGGCCAAGAATGATATGCCAGCGGTTGCTCTTACGGATCATGCAAATATGATGGGAGCTTTCCATTTTGTGAAAGAAGTGAAAGCCCACAATCACACAGTAAATGAAAAGAACAGGATCGCGATTGAGCATGGTGAGCAGCCCACTGGAAAGGAAATTACTCCGATTATCGGTTGTGAATTTTTTGTCTGTGAGGACCATACCAATAAAAATGTAAAGAATTATGGATATCAAATAGTCCTGTTGGCCAAAAACAAAGCGGGGTACCATAATTTGGCCAAAATGTCTTCAATAGCTTATACCGAAGGATTTTATTATGTGCCCAGGATTGATAAAAAAATAATAGAGCAATACAAGGAAGATCTTATTGTTTTGACAGGCAACTTGTACGGCGAGGTGCCAGGTAAAGTATTGAACGTTGGTGAAAAACAGGCCGAGGAAGCTCTACTTTGGTGGAAAGAACAGTTTGGCAATGATCTTTATATGGAAATTATGCGGCATGGGCAAGAAGACGAGGACCGTGTGAACAAGGTATTGATCGAATTTGCGAATAAGCATCAGGTGAAAATGATTGCCACTAACAATACCTACTATTGTGCGAAGGAAGATGCAAATGCCCATGATATTTTGCTTTGTGTAAAGGAAGGCGAAAAGCAGGCCACTCCAATAGGTCGTGGG
>JAAETN010000655.1 GCA_024228355.1 Maribacter sp.
ATTATCATCAACTGCATGTACGGCATTAAAGCTAATGGAAAGGCAAAATGGCCTATCCTTGGTTTGGCTTTTAATGAATTCCACTGCTTCATCTCCCTTGATCTCAGCGGAGTGACGCCTACGGCCATCCGCCAGTTTTACAAAATGAGGCCCTGATTTTGGAGAAGGTTTATAAAAGTCAAACATTTGAGCGAGCATACTATCTTGCTTTTCTGCTAGAATTCCAAATTTTCCAATAAAACCCGTTCTGTATCCTGAATTTTTAAGCAAGAATGGATATGAATTAAGCAAGAACTCAGTTTTAATGGGCTGCTTACCAAACGTATAGCCATGCCTACTTTCGTATAAGCCAGTAAGAATCGAGGCCCTACTTGCTGCACAAATTGAAGTTGTAACAAAAGCATTTGTGAATCGAATGCCATTCTCTGCAAGTTTATCTATCGTTGGAGTTTGTATAATCGGATGACCAGCACATGAAATAAGATCATTTCGTTGGTCATCAACAAGAAAGAACAAAATATTGGGTCTTTCCTCAAAATTTTTGTCACTAAGGTTACAGGCAATAAAGATGATTGAAATAATCAGCGACCAAACTAGTGCTGTTATTTCTTTTTTTATATCCCGTCTTTTTGATTCCATGTAACAAGATAAAAGTATTTGCCTAAAGTTAAGAATTTAAGACCTACCACGCCAAAGGCAGGTAGAAGCCTTGGTTGTATAGTTTTATTCAATTTCTTTTACACCTGAAACGTGTGATAAAACCGCTTTCCATAATCCATCTCTTTTAATAAGAATATTACTGGATTGATATATTGTTTTGGTACTATCATTAATAATGTGTCCCGTTCCAGCGATGATGGCCGTTCCATTTTCAAGGAATTCGAGCCTCTTGATTTCATACCGAAAAGAATCATGATTCATTGCATTATTCTTAATCCATTCCAATTCCTTTTCTTTATTCGACCAAACTCCATCATTTCCAATCATTTGAAAATCATCTCCAAGTATCCTGTCAAGTAAAATGGTGTCCTGCTCTCGATATGCTTTGGGCCACTCAATTTCCTTCAAAGTGCGAAGATTTTGTTTTTCAGATTCAAGGTCAATATTTGTATCAGTCCTAATTCGAGACTCCCTGTTCTCTTGACAACTCAACAGAATGATGATTAATAAAATGAGCGAAAGAATATTTTTCATTGGCATTAAAATTAAATATAATTACAAACAACGCAGGAGTACGGTAATTGATCATATATCCATTATAGATTCAATCTCCTAAAATTCTTGCAAAAGGGCTTTTTAAATCAGTTATTTGGAACAGTTTACTTGCCTTCATACTTCCCCATATAGCGTTTCCAAAGTTCGGTTTGATGGGTTTCCAATGAAAGGGTACGGCCATCAATAAAAGCATGGGTCAATTGGTTGCCCCGCATATCCAAGGCGTCACCTTTGGATATGAAAAGAGTGGCACTTTTACCAACTTCCAAGGTTCCATAATCACCGTCAATTCCCAGGATTTTCGCACTATTACCGGTAATCATTTGTAAGGCAACCTCTTTGTCCAATCCCTGGCCTACTACTTGTCCAGCATAAAAAGGTAGATTCCGTGTCTGAAAGTTAGAGGTACTGCCGTTTTGTATGGCTACTAATATACCAGCATCTGCCAATAATTTTGGTAGTTTATAAGGCAGGTCATAATCCTCGTCATCCAAAGCGGGCAGATTGTGTGTAAACTGCACCAAAACAGGAATATTGTTCTCCTTTAGAAAATCGGTAATCTTATGAGCATTGTAACCTCCAACCAAGACCACTTCTTTGGCACCATTGTTTTTGGCAGTGGTGACGGCATCAATTATTTCCTTTTCACCATCGGCATATATATATAGTTTTTGCGAACCATCAAATATACCTTGCATGGCCTTAAATGCTGGATTCAACAGTATATTTGAGCTTTTACCATATGCAGTGGCACCGGCCAAAAAACTTTTGATTTCATCCAGCTGTTTTACATAGTCTTTGTTAGGTTGAAAACCTCTTGGTTCACCCATCCACCAGCGACCTCTTCTAAAACTATTGGGCCAACGTAGATGAATGCCATCATCAACTTTCAATGCGGCATCTTCCCAGTTCCAGGCATCAAAATGTACAATTGATGAGGTTCCTGAAATTCTACCACCTTGTGGAGTTATTTGCCCCAATAAAACTCCATTGGGTCGCATGCTCTCAACAACTTGTGATTCTGCATTATAAGCTATTAAACTGCGAACATGCGGAATGATCTCCCCAATCTCGTCCTGGTCGTTACTGGCACGTACGGCGTTTACCTCAGTGAGCCCTAAAGCCTTGCAAGGAGCAATGATTCCGGGATAAACATGTTTACCCTTGCCCTTGATTACGGTACCTCTACGGGCAATTTTCGTCATGGCACTCCCTACAAAGGTGAGTTTACCCTCCTCGAACATAATAAGGGCGTTTTCAAGGACATTACCATTGCCTAAATGTGCGGTTGCACCATCAATTGATATGGCTTCTTTTTGTGCTGGTGCCGGAGTTTGTTGGGCAGTACTTAAAAACAAAGCCCCTACTGCAAAAACTATTGTATATATTGTTTTTTTCATAATTCTATTCTTTAAAGGCTATTGCAATGAAGCTTTTCTTTTTTATTGTTTTTAGGTGACTGTGTTTTACCCCCACTTTCTTTTTCTTTCAACATCATATTGATGAGTTTATTGCGCTCATTTTTAATGGCTTCACGCTGTTGCTTGTCTTTATCCAAAGCAAAATATGTTGCTCCTTCAATCATGGTTTTCTCCGCTTTTGCGTAGATAGATAAAGGGTTATCACTCCATAGGACCAAATCGGCATCCTTACCTTCTTTAATGCTACCAACGCGCTCATCTATATGTAAAAGTTTGGCGGGATTAATGGTGACCATTTTCCAGGCGTCCAATTCGGAAACACCACCATATTTTATGGTTTTGGCCGCTTCCTGGTTCAATCTACGCGACATTTCGGCATCATCACTGTTAATGGCCACGGTAATATCTTGGCTTTGCATTATGGCCGCGTTATAAGGTATGGCGTCTTTTACCTCGTACTTGTATGCCCACCAATCACTAAAGGTAGAAGCGCCTACACCATGTTCCTTCATTTTGTCAGCCACTTTATAACCTTCTAAAATATGGGTGAATGTATTAACTGTAAAACCAAATTTGTCAGCTACCTTCATCAGCATATTTATCTCACTTTGCACATAGGAATGACAACTAATAAAACGTTGCCCGTTTAGGATTTCTACCAAAGTTTCCATTTCCTCATCATGGCGATAAGGTTGACCGCTTTTCTTTTTGACCTCG
>JAAETN010000656.1 GCA_024228355.1 Maribacter sp.
ACCACGTACAATGGTTGCAACTTCTCTTGCAACACCGATAAAGCCCAGGCAGTCAGGTCTGTTTGAAGTCACCTCAACTTCCAGACAAAAATCACCTTCTACAGGGATTACAGAGTCAACTACCAATCCTGCATTCGTCAAGCTCTCTGCCAATTTCTCTACAGAAAGGTCGTGTTTACAATAATCCTTAAGCCAGTTGTAACTGATTTTCATTGGTCTTCAGATTGGTAATTAGTTAAAAAATATTTTTTATTAATAACCACCCCACAATCCCCTCATTCATAACGAAGAGAGCAGGGAGAAGTTTTTAAATTCTGTATTGATTATATTTAAAATTGTGATAGAAACCTCAGGTCATTTTCAAAGAAAAGCCTGATATTGTCTATTCCATATTTCAGCATGGTAAGTCTCTCCACGCCTATGCCAAATGCGAACCCGGTATATTTTTCAGAATCATAGCCAACGGTATCAAACACATTGGGATCCACCATTCCCGCGCCCAATACCTCA
>JAAETN010000657.1 GCA_024228355.1 Maribacter sp.
ATAATACTATTATTCCTACAATTACCACCCATACTTCTGGCATCTCATTTCCTCCTGAACAATCCGATGATTTTGACATATCTTCTATTGCCCTCTAACGTTCACTTCAATGGGCACGGGGACTCCCAGAGAAGATAATTAAAAAGGAAAGCTGTTAATCAACTCTCCAAATTTTGAATAGGTGCTATGTCCCCGTGATCCATTGAAAGTGCTGGTTATATTGTTTTCCAAATATTTAATGCTTTTGTTAACTCTTTTGGCTCATACTCATTAAAAGCATGTATTTTTTGGTGATATAAAAACTCATAAACTGCTTTTTGTTGAGACTTAGAGCACCAATTTGAAAATTTATTTTTAACTCCCTCATAAGATAAATGAGAAAGTATTTGGTCGCCATACCACTCTCTATCTGGCCACACATCTGGAAGCAAAGCATAGCGAACCATCACAGGAAAGTAATAACCTAAACCTTGTGGTTTTGAAAATCCAATTGGATCCCAACCTGGATTCCCCAAGTCTTTGCGAGTTAATGTATTTTTTGTTTTATTCTTTAATGTATTGTCATGTGTTTCACATTCATCACAATGAGTATAATTTGTAAAATGATTAGGCTTTTGAACATTTTGAAACTCAGAATCTATAAAGTTTAATAATTCTTGCTCTGATGGTGACATTGGCCATGCATAAACACAATTTAATAAATGTTGAATATATTTTTTTGCATCAGATTCTTCGCATTGTGCATAATATTTAATTTCTGCTATTGCCATTGTAACGGAATCATTTGAAAGCTTATCTATAATCGCTTTCCACCCAATGTCTTGTAATATAATTTTAGGAAGCTCTTTACCACAATTTTTGCATATAATAATTTGGTTCATGTATGGCTCTAAAATATAACAGCCTAATTACTCGCCAAACAAAAATATTGGAATATGTTTCACGCAAAAACATTGACCTATATTACACTTCGTTCTCATAATGTTCTCAATAGTAATCAGGTGAAGCAACAATAACCAGGGAGTCTACCAAATCCAGTAAAGAAGATCTGCGTATCAGCCAGTTTTGGAATACTTTTGAAACTATTCGAGTTTTCCACCCCGCAAGCTTTACCATTAGTTAAAACATAGCAATTGGGTACAATCCACGAATGAACACATTCATCTACGGTTTCTCGCTGGGCTTTTCTTTGATCCTTGCTATTGGTGCGCAGAATGCTTTTGTTTTAAAGCAGGGTTTGAAGGGTGA
>JAAETN010000658.1 GCA_024228355.1 Maribacter sp.
CTATTTCAATTCAAAATTCTAGGCCAAACCACTTTTTGGCCTTAGCACTAGGTTACTATAACCATTTTTCTTTGCCCGTGGAATTTCTCAGAGACAACCAAAAGAGAATTGATGTTGATATTCTGGAAGAATAAGTCTTCCTGTAAATGTATGTGTTTTTTACAGTTCAGATTTTCACCAGAAACATCATAATTGGGTTAAATGTGGCGGCAAGTCAAAAGTGTTCAAAGTAGCCCCTAGTGTTCAAAGTAGCCCCGCCTTACCCTATAGGCTTACGAACCACAAGAAGTCTGTTTTCACAGAAGTCATAAGAATCTTGATAAACAGAGGATATTATTATTTGTGATGGGTGAATGGGCGAGTTCGCAATCAAGGATTACCTGCTGCCCAAAGGGGAACAATTTCGTATCCTATGCTGAAATCTGATCAATCAATGGACTGCTAGAAACGTTATTCAGCGGCAAAAACGAAGATTAGAGTCATCAAAATGAGAATTTTCCAGCTTCACTGAGATAATAATTGGTGATTATTTATGCAATACAGTGTTTATGCTTGGTTCCATTTCGTAAACCTTTAATTCTTTGTCTTGAAGTCCATATTTTGCTTCGAAATAATAAAACTTTTGCATTTTGTGCCTTATTTTATTTCCACGCCCTGGGCCCCCAAATGTATTAGCGAGGTTTAGCACATTGGAGTCCAGGTATTCTAGTGGTCCTTGGTACTTTGTAGCTTTACGCCTGGACGTATGCGGCAGCTTACTGTATCTACGTTTACTGTAACAATATCGGCGTCGGTGTCGAATATCACTTGCCGAAAAAGAACGAAAAATAAA
>JAAETN010000659.1 GCA_024228355.1 Maribacter sp.
ACAGTGGCAGCAAAAAATTTTTTCCCGCTATTATATGTTATCAAATTATTATTACTGGGTGGTATTGGGTGATGTGTGGATTTTTCCCACTCCTCTTTGTCCGCTCAGCTTACGTATGTTGCTTATTTATTCGACTTAAACCTCTCGTTTTTCACAAAAAATAATGTTTAATTTTGCCTACTGTTTAATTTCGCTGTGGCTAATTCTGGATAAGAAGACAATGATTTGCAGGAACCGAATACTGGAGGCCGTCAGTCCGGCAATAAAAGACAAAGAACTGACTCAGACAACGAGGACAACCGTGCGGAAAGAAGCAATCTGGAATCTGAAATCGGGGATATCCAGGAAAAAATCAAATCGGTGGAATGCGAACTTGGCGATCTAAAAAGAAGAGCCACCGCTACGGAAAAAAGAGTCGAAAGAAACGAAAGTCACTCGAGACAGAAAAATATCCGCTTCTATCGTATCGACAAGGAAAAAGCCATGAAAGAGACCAATGGGATCCGTGGAACCTTCGAGCATATCCTGATTGATGGGCTAAAAATCGAGAAAGGAAGAGCAAAATCCATCCTCAACTTCGTCGACAAAATGCACTGGACTACCGATAAAGCACTAATCGTCGGGTTTTGTAAGCGATCCGACATCGCTCAGATTAAAGCCGCCCGAAAAAACCTGAAGGATTACAAGATATACGGACAATCGATCAGTATGGAGGATGATCTTACTCGGGAAGATCAGGAAATCAAGAAGAAATGTATCACTAAGCTCAAAGCTATGAAAGGTCAACCTCAGAAGTACAAGGACCCTAAAATATTCGCTTTCAATAAGATTGTGTGTGATGGGACGATAAAAGTGTATGATCAATGGTGATGCATCTTGTCTGTGCTTGCTCTGGATGCTTAGGACAAATTGAATAAAATTGTTGCTTATTTATTATAATCGTTGCTTCATAATTGTCGCTTATTTAGTCGCTTGTTCACAAAAAATTTTTCGGTGTAACGTTATAATTATGCGTTTTTAGTCTGGTTTAATAACCCTGCTTCATAGCAATTTTCCGGTTGCTCAATAATTGGTTGCAACTTTATTTGCTGGTCACCATTGTTTCATTCACGTGTGTATCCAGGAGTGATCCGGTTATGAGTGGGTTGGGTGGGCCAACTCACGCCAGGCTTCCTGGGAATCTGTTGCTCAACACTATTAATTTATAGCGCCCACAAAAACAGTGTCCTGGCCAGGGCCGGTCAGCTCACGGTGTTTGCAGGCTCACTAAAACTCAAACAAAAAATAATTTAGGACTAGCAAGTCAAATTAACGCTACTGTTCTTTCGAATAACTACTGTTTACTATTTAATAATCAAGCTTCGTCATACCAGTCGGCTTTCACATATGGCCCTCCATTGGCACCTGCGATGGTTAAATGCTTATTCTCTGGCTGTAGGATTTGTCCAAATGTGGATGTCAATAATACTGTTATAGGATACACTAATTGTAAAAGATTTGGTGTTTTACGTAAGACACCAATGGATTGTACTGCAACTAACCTGGTTTATGTTATTACATGCGCGAAATGCGGAATGCAATATATCGGCGAAACTAAACGCACTCTTCGTACCCGCATGAATGAGCACAGAAATAAGGTCGCTAAAAAATTTGAAGGTTCCTATCTAGTTAGACATTTTAGTCAGGAAAATCATAGTATTATGGATATGAAGTTCGCAATCTTGGAAAAGCTCGATGATAAAGCATCGGATGCATATAGATTAGAGCGAGAGGATTTCTGGATTAAAGCAATGGTTACTGCATATCCGTTTGGTATGAATGATAAAATTAAAGGTTATGGAATTATTTCGAAAGGTGTGGATCCCATGTCGAGCAGGAAACACCCGTATTTCTGTATAAAATTCCCTGCCAGAGTTATTCCGCGTGGGAAGAGAAAACGTACATCGAAGAAGATCGACTCGAATAAAGTCAAGAAGGTTGTTGATAGTCTTAAAGATTCGAAAGCTTCGATTCGAGAAAAATTCATTATGTTGGCAGCCCTGTCTAATAAAGCCATTCATCTTTTGACAGTGGGACTACAGAGCGGCGACTTATTGTTGGACAATGAAAACGCTCTGCTTCTGAAAGCTATGGCAGCATATAAATTGGGTGGCAAGAGACACGACGCTACCGAAAAACCCAAAATTTACCTGCCTGTTTCGTTTCCTAATAAAGGAATGGAGAGTATCCAGCTTCATACAGTATTTAAAGACCGCAAATTCCAACAGCTTTTATGCCCCCCGTCTAAGGTTATCGGTGATATAATGGTGTCATATCAGTACAAAATACCAATTGGCTCAACCATCCTTAACCATGGAAAATTTTTACGCGCTCTTCAATTGGACAAGCTTAAGGAGATATTGGATGCCGATTGTGACTGTGCAACATCCCAGTTCTTGTACCGGCCTGCAATGCACGTGGTCACTGGAGATTCAAAAATAGTGGAAGATGTAAAGCTGCGTAAAATTATTGACTACGGGACCAAATACAGAGTTCCAGAAAAAATTGATTGGGATAAGGTCTGGTTGGCCTGCAAAGATGCTATTAATTTACTGCAGCATAAAATTTGTACTAAATTCAAAATTGTGGAAACCGATGCAGAACCAGCTTTTGCTAGATGTTTGTATATTATCAGGAGCAGGATTAGGTTTCAAAAATTATTGGCCACTAATCAACAAGAAATTAACATCTTTGGACCACAACAAAAGATAAATATTGCAAGACTGCAGAAATCATTCATCATTGCTCCTGCTGATAAAGCCGGAAATAATTATATTTTTGTCTGTAAAAAGTACTACCTCGAATGCCTTTGTAAAGAGCTCGGCGTCAAATGGTTGGCCAATAAATGGACCGTGGATGGCAATGCTGTGTACAAACCCGTTCCCTGCAATAAGGAAGACTTGCTGAAATTGCATGATTTAATTTCTGGGCAGTTCAATGCTTCAATTGATATACGAAATAAGACTCTGCCTATGATATTTGCTGTTCCGAAACTGCACAAAAACCCATACAAATTCAGATATATTTCTGGTGCAAGCAAGTCGAGCATGAGACCACTTTCAATATTGCTCAACAGAATACTCAAACATTTGAAGCAACATTTCCGCAATTATTGCAATGCTGCTGTATTTGCGGGGTCATCTATGTTTTGGTCCATAGATAGTAGTTTGGAAGCTCTACACCATTTGAGAAACAAGCGCAATGTTAAGAAAATAACCACTGCCGACTTCAGTACGCTGTATACATGTCTTCCGCATAAAATAGTTGAACAAGAAATTTCGTTCCTTGTACACTTGCTCTTTAAGAATGCTGGTAAGAAGTATTTATGCATTGGTTATACAAACTGCTTCTATTCCGATGAACCCAGCACAAAAGTCAAGGCATATACTGAAGAGGATATCATGGAAATGGTTCAAGTAGTTCTTGACAATACATACGTGCAGTTTGCTGGTCTCATATTTAAACAATGCATTGGAATACCAATGGGCGGAAATGCAAGTCCCCTGCTTGCTGATCTTTCCCTTGCCGTTATGGAATTCAAGTACTTGAAACAAGCAACACCACAGCAGCGTAAAGACATTGGTGACAATGTTCGTTATATTGATGATCTACTTAATGCTAATGGAAAAAGCTTCCTAACAGTTTGTAAAAATATATACCCTGCTAGTTTATTACTGGAGGATACTACGAGCAGGATAAATGGTAGCGATTATTTGGATTTATCAATAGAAATTACTGGTGGTAGGCTCAATACTACGCTCTATAACAAGACTGATGCATTCAATTTTATGGTGATCAGGTATCCAGAGGCGAGCAGTAATGTTCATAGCTGCATTGGATATAATACGTTTTATTCACAATTGCTGAGGATTGGCAGAATTTGTTCTTCTGCTGTAGAGTTCGAAAATAAAGTAGAAATAATATGGCAATTATTATGCGACAAAGGATACGACAGTACAAAGCTATTATTGATGGCAAATAAGTTCGTACAACAGTACAAATCACTTATTTTGGGCTTTGGATACTCCAATAGCCAAATACATAAATTCTTTAAAACATTGGCTAAAAATTAGCATAATTATCTTTTCTCACTCCTATTCTGAGCCATATTATTAATGTTGCTGTTATTCCTGTTTATTTACTTATTTCAGTTTAAAGTCATTATCGGTTGTGTCCTTCAGCTTTGGGGATTTATTCCTCATACTAGTAGCCTCTTATGTTTTGTTTAATGTTATTGTCCTACAGGACGTTGTGCCTGCTGCCCAAGAGGATTTACTCCTCACCGCCCAAGAGGATTTACTCCTCAAACTCGTTGCTACAATTGTTTTGTGTCACATTCCCGTCATACAGGACCTTGTGCCTGCTGCATAAGAGGATTCATTCCTCACTCTAGTTGCTCTGTACGTTTGTTTAACATTGTTGTCTACGTTGTTGTCTATCTGGCTTAAGGGGTTCTACTTCCTTATTAGTTGCTTCTAACTTTTATTTAATATAGTGGCGCAATATACTCTGTATATTCCTTTTAACAAAGTTCATTTCTTATGCCTAGTCGCTCTGTGTACTTGTTCAGTTGTGCAAATTTATTGTTTGGTATTTTACGTTTTATTTTCCTGTCAAATGTTTACTGTTATTGTCTTCAGTGTTGCATAAGTTTTGGCTTAGCCGTTGGCTAAGCTTAATTCCTCGCTTCTCTTATATAATATTGTTTTTTATTTTTTAATTCCGCTAAATCTTATTAAATACTTGTGTACTACCGTATACTGCTTCATAATACGGTATGCGTAACATCTGCAGGGCGTATGCCTTAGGTGGGTTGCTTATACAAATAACCGTTTTTTCCTAAAAAATTAAAAATTAAAAAAGGAAGAAAATTTTTTTGAAAAAATAAGAAATCGTAATAATATTGGTGCTTCCCGAGATGTTTGATGGAAATTTGGAGCAGTGGAAACAAGCGGAGGGTCACAGTTTACAAGTAATATTATGTACCTATCTTGTTCGCGTAAAATCCCGTTAAGTTTTTTAAAAAATGACGGTTGTTAAAATAAAATAAAATAATTTCGGCTTGCCATGATAAAAAGTTACTGCTAAATTTCAATGTTTTGCTTAAGTAAGGTTTATACTGAAGAGCCCGGCTTTACTTAACAACATTGGGTGATTTTGTCTTGTCTATATTACGGGCGAAACAAGATAAAATCGTAGTCAATTTTTGGCCAGTTTCATAATTTTGTTATTCAACACAGTGGCAGCAAAAAATTTTTTCCCGCTATTATATGTTATCAAATTATTAAACTGGGTGGTATTGGGTGATGTGTGGATTTTCCCACTCCTCTTTGTCCGCTCAGCTAACGTATGTTGCTTATCTATTCGACTTAAACCTCTCGTTTTTCACAAAAAATAATGTTTAATTTTGCCTTTCGTTTAATTTCGTTGTGGCTAATTCTGGATAAGAAGACAATGATTTGCAGGAACCAAATACTGGAAGCCGTCCGTCTGGCAATAAAAGACAAAGAACCGACACAGACGAGTACAGCCGAGGGGAAAGGAGCAATTTGGAATTTGAAATCGGGGATATCTACGAAAAATTCAAATCGGTGGAATACGAACTCGGCGATCTAAAAAGAAGAGTGACTGCTACGGAAAAAAGAGTCGAAAGAAATGAAAGTCATTCGAGACAGAAAAACATCCGCTTCTACCGTATCGACAAGGAAAAAGCCTCGAAAGAGACCAATGGGATCCGCGGAACTTTGGAACATATCCTGATTGATGGGCTAAAGATTGAGAAAGGAAGAGCAAAATCGATCCTCAACTTCGTCGACAAAATGCATTGGACCACCGATAAAGCACTAATCGTCGGGTTCTGTAAGCGATCCGACATCGCTCAGATCAAAGCCGCCCGAAAAAACCTGAAGGATTACAAAATATATGGACAATCGATCAGTATGGAGGATGATCTTACTCGGGAAGATCAGGAAGTCAAGAAGAAATGCATCACCAAGCTCAAAGCTATGAAA
>JAAETN010000660.1 GCA_024228355.1 Maribacter sp.
AAGAAGGCCTTACTAGTGATATGATATATAATGGGTGGGAATAATGAGTATTTCTGAACTATGGTCATCCGCGGGAAAGATTTATAAAGGGTTAGAATTGTTTCGGGCTGACAATCCTCCCAGACAGAACTACATTGCCCCCCTTGCTTTTGATCAAGATGTGGCCGCTCTACAGGATTTTCGGAGTCATATTCCTTCTCCTCGATTGGTAAAGCCGGATACCTTTAAGAGGATACTGAATGATCTATTTGCACATCCGTTAATATTACATTCCTTTTTAAAAAATGATGGAGAAGTGGTGTGTATGGATGGTGGTATTGTCGGAAACCACCTCCATATGGCAGGATCCGGGATTTTACTTCCCCGCAAGGCATACGGATTTCCAAATGATCCGACTTATAAAATAATACAGCAATTATGTTCTCAGGCGGGACACGACATTCCATTGTCACATAATATAGATATTCTTCTCCCTGAAAATGAATTTATTGAAAATTTTCAGAGTTTGCGTGACAGGGGTATTGTCAAATCTATTGCCTCTCATCAGAATTGCGGCGCTGCAAAAGAGGATATAAAACGTATTCTGTTGAATACAGAGGCCATTGACATACCAGCAGATATCATTGGAGATATATTAAACCATCTTCCTCAAAGAGTAATCGAAGAACATGCAAAGCTGTTTTCTAAAATATTGAGTATTAAACTTAACATACCAGACCATCATATTCAGGATGAACATATGGAACGGCTTTCCACTATCCACAAAGAGAAAGTCGTTTACATTGACCTGGTTGGGGGGACAGATCCTGACCTGGCTTTTGGTTTTCGCAAAATGGAATTGCCAAATGGTTTTATACTTCATCCCTTTCTTTCTAATTGGGAAAATATTTTTAATCGTATTGAAATTACTATGTCGATAGTATTCAGCTCCCATTGCAGAGGTGATCACTTTGACAAAGAGAATCCCTTTTTCATTGT
>JAAETN010000661.1 GCA_024228355.1 Maribacter sp.
ATCTGCGACTGATTCTTCTTGTGCCGCAAATGTGTCATTTGTGTCAAATTTGTGCCCCACTAGAGGCCATTGAGGACCACTGGAGACTAATGAATGGTTTGAGAGTATGCCACCAGAGCCCCTATTATTAGTGGTCTCAGGTGGTCTGGGCGAGTCTGGGCTAGACTCCGGTTTGGTGGAGACGGCGGGGATCGAACCTTCAGTATTGCTTGTTAAATCAATCACTTGTATCTCTATGTGCTAAAAGTGTGTCTGTTTTAGGTATTTGTTTGAAAAATCAATCATGGCCTAAACTTATCATGTATTATAAATTGGAGATTATCAAATTTATTGTATGATAAACAATATCTATGTGCATCACAAAACCATTTTGTATTTTTTGTTAACTACGGATTATGTAAAAGATAATATTTAATATGGTAATTAATATGATGTTAATTAAATTATAGATGAGTAGAATACGACAAGAGATAATCAGCTGCTCTTTTTAATAGACGTATTTACTTGAATAATTTATGATTGTTTATAAACAATGTAGGGTTAGGTGTACTTATCACAGTATTAGGTTTGTCCCCAATATAATTGAAGGCATCTATATTTCCCTTCACACCTATATTCAAAAACAACCTATCTAAAATAAATTGAATAGTGAGAGTTAATAAACATGTTTATAGAACATTTCTCATATACCGATACAGTCCCAACATCCAAGTGGAATTTTAATAAAGTTAATTTCAAACGGACAAATTTGCTTGTAGGTAAATCTGGTTGTGGAAAAACACGTTTCATATCAACAATATTTAATCTAGCTTTCATGATTGCTTCTGTTCAACGTGATCAGGATGCATTCAAAAACGGTCATTGGAAGATAGGATATCGCCACAAAAATAGGTCATTTCGATACGAAATAAAGATGATCGATATGATAGTCGAGTATGAAAAGTTGCAGTTAATTACTGATGAAAGTAAGCAAGACTTAATTGTGAGAACCAATAAATCTCTAACTGTTAATAGTGTTGAAATACCACAGCTTGCTTTAGAACAACCAGCTATATCGCTTCTAAAGGAGGGCAAAATTATTAAAATAGCCCATAATGCATTTAGCTTCATATGCAGAAGAAGTTTTGACACCAGTGTTCTTGATCTTGTCAAGAAACATGGCCAAATCCCTAACAGTTTAATAAAAAAGTATGAGAAAACTGGACAAGTCCCCAACGATATTTATGACATGCCATTATCTTCTAGATTATTTCTTATTGAAAAGATAAATAAGAAATTGTACCTGCAAATCATAAATATGTTTATGGATGTATTCCCAGAAATTACTTCTATCCAGATACGTAAACTGACCTTAGAAGAGTTGCCTTCGGAGAATGATGGTGTTACTCCAGGCGTATTTCTCACAGAAAAAAATGTAGAAGGCCAGATATTACTGACAGGTCTTTCCTCGGGAATGCAGAAAGTTCTACTAATTATTGCGGATGTATTATCAGCACCAAAAGGTACAACATATTTAATAGATGAATATGAAAATTCTCTCGGTGTGAACGCGATTGATTTTTTACCAGACCTCCTGACATTATCAACTGATATTCAGACATTAATAACAACCCACCATCCATACCTTATAAATGCAATGCCAATTGAAAATTGGCAAATAATGTCAAGAAATGGATCAGAAGTATCAAGTGTTCGCGGTGATTCTAGAAAAAAAATATATAGTGCATCTGCCCAAGAGGCATTTACACAATTAATGAATGATCCTTTGTACGCTAATAGTTGAATGATAAGAAAATAAAATGAATTACTATATAGTTGTTGAAGGAAAGAGAACTGAAAAAATAGTTTTTTCTGAATGGATTCCTCAACTGAATAGAAGTCTCAATCAAGTCTCATTACCTGGAGAGCTTGTGAGAAATAATTTCATGATAATGACAGGAAAAGGTTATCCGAATATATTGAAAATAGTTAGAAACGCAGCACAAGATATTTCAGCGTTTCCACACTATGGACAACTGATTGTTTCTTTAGATGCAGAGGATGAGGATCCACAAGTTGTCAGAAATATTGTCCTTACTACGGTGCATAATGTGAACAGGCAATTAAATCCAGAGATCATTGTACAGAATTCATGTATCGAATCTTGGTTTTTAGGAAATCAACGAGCATTTAGAAGGTTTCCACAATCGCTGGAAGCACAAGCTTGGAAAAGATTTTATGATGTACAGAATCATTGCCCAGAACAATTGCCTGCTAATACTGAAAAAGAACTGAACCGTGCACAAACAGCGTTCGCTTACTTGGTCTGTGGCTTGAATGATAGATCTGCTCATCAGAGGTATTCTAAGAGTAGACCATATCTCGTTTGTGAGCCTATATATCTCAATCGTTTACAAGAGCGTGCGGATACAACAGGGCATTTACCGTCTTTTCAACAGTTTGTAAATCTCTTTTAATGTAAACGAGCTGTTCTTCTAAATAACTGGTATCTAATTAGTTAAGAACACTACAATATTGTCTAGTCTTTAAGAATTAGTTATAAAAATATTTTATCTTCATTAATTGGAATATATTTACTATAAACATTGAAAGTAACAGAGCTATCTTTATGGCCCATTTGCTTTGATACCCAAAAGGGCGGTGCACCATTACTCAAAAGCATAGAACAAAAAGTATGTCGTGTTTGGTAGGGTTCTCTATATACAATATTTAAATGTTTCAGGGCTGGTATCCATACACGTTTTCTTAGTGGTTGGTCATCTTTCCAAGGACAATTAGTTTTTGGATCTTCAAAGACAAATTCTTTTTCATCAGTAAATTGTAGCTGTGATTTTAAGGCTTCCAGAGCTAATTTTTGCAAACGTACAGTTCTTGTTCCAGTGGTGGTTTTTGTTGCTTTTATTTCACCAGAGACTTTTGCCTCACATACAAATATTGTTTTATTGTTAAAATTAATATTCTTCCATCTTAATGCAATAAGTTCAGACGTTCTTAAGCCAGAATAAAAAGCGAATTGAAAATAATTTTTATTTTGATCTTCAAGATAACCAAGAATTTGTTTAATTTCTTCTAATGAAAATGGATTTGGTAGTCTTGTTGATATTGGTAAATTCTTATAGATTTGGAATAGATTTTTAGACAGAATTCCTTCTTTAAATTTTTCATCAAATAGTCTTCTTAACGGAATTAATACATTATTAATCCTTTTATTAGAAATAAGTAATGATGTAATCCAGTCTTCAATATCTGAGATTTTTAATTCACTTATTGTAAAATGACCAAAAGCAGGTATTAAATGATAATGTATGGCACTAGAATAGTCTCTTAGTGTACTTTTTTGGCATTTCCTATTTTGCTTTGTTAGCCAACGCTCTAATCCAATTTTTATGGTTAATTTTTCTGCATTTGAATGTATGAACTTGTCTTTATAGGCGCCATTTGGGAAATGATGTAAGTAATCAAAGTTATTGGAAGCAATTTCATATCGAATACCTTCCAACTTACTAGCTATGAGCTTTATATTTGATGGTGTTGGTTTAATAGGTATTGAATGTCTAATCCTTTGGCCTTTATAGGTGAAAGAGATTTGAATACTATTTCCACGTGCTTTTACACCCCTTGTGACTTTGCCCATGATTCCATTCTTGATATAGAAATATATATTCTGTTATCACGTTTGTAATAATGTTTGTTAATGATTAATTTGCCTTTTTTTCTTAAATTATCTAGGGCGCAAACTGACATTCCAGAGAGCTCGCTGTATTTTTTTTGAGTTACTATATCTATCGGTCGGTGGTGATTCATTTTTTTGAAGCTTCTTCTACAGCAATTGCTTCTGCTTCGTGTTCATCCATAACAAGGCCTTTATTTTTAACCTTCCTTCTACCCATGACGATATCCCAAAAAGCACCAACTTGTTTAGAGATAGCAATTCCCAATAATCTTTTTGAGTATTTAGTTTCTTCAGGGCAAATATCCTTGAATTTAATTCCGAGTAATTTTTCATACTTGTTATAAGTTGAAGGGTTATGAAGCATTTTTAATCCCCTCCATCCGAGATGTTGACCAATAACTACAGCACCCACTGCAGATTCCATCGTAGTCATTATTCCACGAAAATCTTTTACAGATTTGAGTATGGTCTGTTCAACCTCTGGATCCAAATCAAATAATCTTTCGTTTGTTTTCATATCTAGTGCCTTTGATAGTAACTAGTTATTATTATAAGCACTAGTTATTTTCAAAGTCAACGCCTGGCCTAGCTTTTGATTTATTATGAGGATCAACTTTTTCCATTTCTTTCATGGCCCCCATTGCTATCTCCGGATATTTGGGTAATGGAATTACTTCAGTTCTTGCTAACTTTTCATAGTAATCCCAGAGAGAAATTATTGATTTCAATTTGTAATATTCTGTCTCCCAATCAATACCTTGTTCTAAATCTTCGTTTTCCATAATGGCTCCTAATGTTTTTCTAAAAAGGTATATCTTTCATAAAACTCATCTTTGGTACTTTGATCTAGGATGTTTTCAAATTTTATAACTAGTTCAATTTGATCATTCATAGCAAGAACACCCGATATAATTCCAATATCAGTTGTTGATGCTACTTTTGTTCCTTTTTTAGTTACTGTTTTGTTAATTAGCGATACTGCTTCCTGTAATTCAAATGTGCTTATCATTTAGTATTTATCTCTTTAGTACAGTTATTTACACAAGTCCGAGAAAAGAGCCTGAAGCCAGCAGGCATCCATAAAGGATACCTGCAGTCTTAAGGCTGAGATTTAAAGATCAGGGTGGTGCATGAGAGTAATATGGTGCGTAGACTTCAGGATTATCATTTTGCTGTGAGTCAAGGGTATTCCAAACATGACAACGGGTACGTATACCTCTATCAGCTAGTTTAATACCAACAAGAGTATCAGATGCCTTATCTCCATAAAATGTTAAAGGCCTATTTATGATTTCCCCTGTTTCAATATCTATGGATTCTCTTTTTTCTTTCCAAAGTTGAAGTTTTCTATCTGCTCGTTTGGCAGTAGGGCCTCCCATCAGGATAACAAATGCAGCCCAATCACCCGAATCTGCAGCTTCTCTAAATGGTTCTAATTCTTCATCTGTCTCCTGTCTAAGTCTTCTCAATTCACGCCAAAGACTCACACTTGGACCACCGATTTGTTGAAATTGTCTTATGCCATATAAAGAAGCCCAGGCCTCAATACGAGTTGCACTTGATTTAGCATTATTTCCGTCTAAATCTTCATCAATTCCATACCCATCTATGCTTTTTGATATGTATTTTGCTACATAACCAGCCGCCGAGCCTTTAGCTGGATCTATTTCTACAATTTTAACTCTGGCATCTTTTGCGCCTTTTTCGTTCGGAGAATCTAGCAATGAGTAGTGTCTAACGATTCTAGATAATTCACATTTGTGTTCTGGGTCTACAAATACTAATAAATGCCAATGTGGTGTTCCATCATGATGAGGTTCTACAATCCTAAACCCATAAGGCTGTATTCCTTTACGGTGTAACTCTGCTCTGATTAGGGTCCATATATGACATAGGTATTGATGTGCCTGTTTTGGATTAGTGCCATCAAATTTAGGATTGGGCTTGCCTGTATTCTTGATAGTAGCGTGCATTCTAGATGGTGTATTGATTGTAATAAATAACCCAATATCGCCTACGAGTGTAGCTACTTCTTCAAAGCCAGAAATACGTGTCATAAGTTCAGCTCGTCTAACTTCTGGATTTGAAACCGAGCGTTGTGCTATATCGTATAAACTGTAACTTTGACCTTGTTCATTTTGAATAAAATTTGATTCGAGATATCGCCTGTTTGTATCTTTTTGCTTCTTACGAAGGTGTACGGAGTAATCACTCACATAAGGTTGGTTTTTTGAGCTAACAATGTTCAGGTTACGTCTTACAGTGTCCAAAGATCGTTTTCTCAATATTGATATTTTTCTATACCACCATTTGCTGCACATGAATCTATTTAAATCAGAAATTTTCAGATCGTCAGGTGGTAATAGTGCAATGTCATATTTTGTAATAAATGCAAAGCAATAGTTTTTAGCTATATCAGTAGGAAAAGTATTAATTAATTTTCTACACGATGATGCTGCATTATTGCAAAATACTGTTATCTGATCTTTATCCCAGGAAAGGTTGAGATCAGATTTTTGTATAAGAGATTCTAGTTTTAATAAATCTAGGTTTGCATGGATGTAATCATAATTTTTTGCTATTTGGGAATATTTCCTAGCCAAATCGATTGCTAAATCTGGATGTTTGCCAAATATGTTGGCTCTAAATTTTGCACATTCCCTTGTTCCAATTCCCTTTGTTATTTTATCTGCGACTGATTCTTCTTGTGCCGCAAATGTGTCATTTGTGTCAAATTTGTGCCCCACTAGAGGCCATTGAGGACCACTGGAGACTAATGAATGGTTTGAGAGTATGCCACCAGAGCCCCTATTATTAGTGGTCTCAGG
>JAAETN010000662.1 GCA_024228355.1 Maribacter sp.
GCTCCAAATCGTGGGGAGATAAGTCAAACCCCACTAACTCGACCATTCTGAATAACTTTTGTTAAAGTAATTTGATGAATTCGGGGATTTTTCATGTAAATTTGCATAAGCGACGCAAACGATTCTTTTATCGTTTATGCAAATTCACAAGGAAAACCCCCGAATTCGGCAAAGTGCTTTAACAAAAGTTGTTCAGAATGCTCGATTTAGTGGGGCTTGACTTATTTCCCGACAAATTTGAGCAGTTTTGAAATTTCGGTATTTTTCCCTGGGCGAAAATCCAAAATTGCTGTCTTCGCTCTATGGGACATAAATGGGGGTTTACTCATCAAATCTTCACGATTTTTTCACTGACAAAATTCGTTATGCGTGTGCAGGTTGTGCAAAAATTTCGAAAGAATTCGTTGGAAAATGACGAAGTTATAACCAAATGAAACCCCGGATAGATAAATGGGCCACCCTGTATTTGAACAAGAAAATGCGTTAAATGAGAAAAGATGTACTAAACCGCACATATGCTCTGCGATTGCAAGCACATGTTACGTACAATTTTTGATTTTCTGAAATATTAAATATTGACCCCATATTCTTGGAAATTCAAGAGTTTTTGTGCAGTTATCGTTCGCCGCCTTGTTACGGATCTAGCAGCCTTAATTTGAATTTGGATGATTATGAAGTCATGACGAAAATTTTTACGTTAAAGACCCAAGCCAATCATAGAAGCGGTAAATCTTAAATGAAAGAGCACAATGAGGCGAGTAACTTTCATAATAGTACCTATGTCCGAAAATCCTCCGTTAATGAGCTATGAGCCGAATGGTACCAAGTTTGTCCAGATTGGTACCATTCGACTCCCTGGCCCGAGCGGAACATTATGGTACCTACCTGACCCCTCTCCGGTTTGATGCACAGGTTTGGGGTCCCACCACGAAAATTCGACTTTTTACCGTGACCCAGAATCAAAAATAACTTTGCGGTGAAATGTTGCCCAGGCCCC
>JAAETN010000663.1 GCA_024228355.1 Maribacter sp.
CAATTTGTCTTTTGGAGTGGTTTCCCTTGGCAAGTTCATCCAGGACCTTGAGTTTAAAGCTCTCGCTATAACGTCTTACATATCCATCATTTTTATACATATACTTGTTGTTTAGTGTATACATATTTCAGGACGGGTCAGAAACTTAGTTAACGGTTTGGGTATGATTAGTTGTGGTTAAAATAACATTTACTTTCTCCTTTTTCCAATAACTTATTGACTTGCTTAAACCCCTATATTACTTTGAACTACAATTAATTATACCCGTTGTATAGTTATTGATGATATCCTACTTATGTGAAGATACTTAATATTCCTACAAAAGAAGGTTAGATTTCTAGATGTTTTTAACATCTGAAAGAAATTATTCAACCACATAAATATATCTGGTTTAAAGGAAATAGGTGCAATTATAGGTATAAACAAATCTATTAGTCATCATATGGCAAGAAAGACCTTTGCGTCCACTGTACTACTTTAAATTTAAGGATTTATAATAACTACACCAACAGAGCTAAATAATTAAAGGCCTACCATTCGGCCACCTAGTACCTTGGAAGAACCTCAAAATTGTATCAGACCAGCCTTGAAAAGCGTGCGTTTGAATAAGGAAAATCAACACCCATTGCAAAAGCTGTGAATAGGCCGCCAATAATTGCAGATAAAATGGTCTCCCATCCAACATCAGATGTAATATATACAAATTCAACATGAATGACGGTCATGATAATACCTATAAGAACTGATAAGATTGCTGTCCATTGATATAACCTTAGTCCTTTTATGATGGGTGTTTGCACCTCACCCCTGTATGCTTCTTCTACAAACCGGCCAATACCAGTTAGAATTAAGTAAAGACCAAAAATAAAAGATGACGAAAAATTATTATACCAAAGTGATAATAAAATAAAACCAACCAAAAAGAGCCATAGCATAGCATAAAGCGGTGTTGGATGAAGGAGTTCACCTTTTAAATGTGAAATTCCACAAACACGTGAACGATAATGAAAATATTTAATACCAATGTCTGGGTTGGCAACTTTATCGCCATGACAACAACCGTTTACCAAACAACGAAAACGACCAATACCTTGTACCCAAGGCATAACTACCGAGATAACGCCTATAATGATCCATACATTATAACCCATCGCCCATACAACAAAGCTAGCAAAAATAATGCCTACCAAAGCACCATAATAGCCATATGGCCTTTTCAATTTCTCAGATCCTTCAATAATTTGTGCCCAAAGTGCTGAAAATACAATAACAACAAAAGCAAAAATTAGAATGGCCCATGAATAAGTGTCGCCAACTAATATTCCAGCAAGTAAAATACCCAGAAAGGAGCCAAAACCAACATAGAAGCCGTGATTGATAACTCTTATTTTACCAAATACCCATTCTTTCCATGAATTAGCAATTTTTTCGGCTACTTTCTTTAAAAAGATCCAGATGCGAAAATAATTATCTGCCAACAAGAATATAATTATAGAACTACTTGCATGTAGCACTACAGAACGACTGAAAGTTAATTGTATCATCATAAGTGCAACAGCTATCATACTAAATATAGCTCCTACCTGTTTCGATTGCTTGAAAATAGTTTTTACGGTCAGCAATATCAAAAAGATGGGAACAAAATATACAATTGCATGCTGAAATGGAAGATATTGTGCACATACACCAGGATATAACAGCGCAGTGAAAGTTGATATACACACAGCAATGATGCTTGTAATTACCCAACTGCGCAGCAGATCTTTTCTTTTTATGACAAAAGGTATAGCCAGTATAAATAGTACAGTCAATAAAGGCAAATATTGATTTTCGGTAGGGAAGGGTAAGACCAACGGTTTTCCTAAAATGGCAGCCGAATGGCCAACCAATTTGGCAATGATGAAATTACTTAATAATAACGATGCGGCTACCCAACACAAGGAAACGAGTCGTGCCCTTAAACTGGGTGGTTCATTCATTTTTACCGGAAGATCTAATAGGGTTGTAATAGACTCATTCGGGAATCTTTTTTTCAGATCAATTGCTTCATAGCCCACCACAAGCGCTATCATAGCAAGGATGGTAATGGGTGTTACCAACCAAAGACCACTGGCAGAATTGGTAATGATAAAATATCCTGTCAGTAAAAGGCCGAATCCCCAATATATGGGATGTCTAAAAAGTTGGTAAGGCCCGTTTGTGACAAATCTTGGTGGTGGGAAAGCATTCATAGGTAATCCTTTGCCATATTTTTTTAAATAGAACATGGCCCAGGCCATGAGTAAAACACCAGAAATTATGAGAATCCAACCGGCGAGAGTTGACTCAATAACAGGGAGGTTTATAAGGTCTTCTGTATTGGTTGCCCATAACCATAGTAATACGGGAACAATAATGAGAAAGATGATGGCATATAGTGTTTTGTTGGTTTGAGTTAATATTTTATTCATTTTGTTCGCATTTTATAGAAAAAGATGAGCATTGAAAAAAGCAAAAATATTGATCCGTATAATATACTATTCACCGTGGCAGCAGCAGCAGAATAATCTGTTACTGCCGTAATAATGGCGGTTTGGGACGGAAAATAAGCCGGGAGGTATTTTATGATGATTTGATTTTGCGCTTCAGCATAAAATAAAGGATTCTGCAACCAGCCTACATCAATATTTACGAGTAGCACTATCAATAATATGCCTTCTAATTCCGCTTTGAGCAGGCTGCCAACGGCCAATCCATAACTACCATAGACGAATCCTATGAGTACTAAACCTAAGATGAATCTGCCAAGGTTATCAATGGTGTAAAAAGCGTTGGTAAGTATGCCTATATACACAGCGATCAACACGACCACTAAAAACAGTGCCAGCAAAATGGAAATTAATAATTCAACTGGATGATAGCCACAAATAATGAGCCTTCGGTTCACTGTATTATTTTTTTGAATAAGATTTAGTGCCAGAAATGAAACCAGAAACCCAGAGGAGGCCACCGCGAAAAAAATGAAGGATATTCCCTTTTCACTTATATTTATAAAAACGTCATCGTCCAGTGACGCTAATTGAAAAGGAAGCATTCTATCAGAGGTGGTAAACTCAACAATAGTTAAGAAAAATGCCGGGATTATCAAAAGCAATATAATCACGATCTTTTGACGAACGAGCATCCTCAAAATCATTGATAATCCTGTTATGATCTTATTCGCAGTCATACTAAAATTCCATTTTCAAGTTCATAAATGCGGTCAAGTCTTTCCTTTTCACTCAATAAATGCGTTACAATAAGAATGGCACAGCCCAGTTTTTTAAGATGATTGGTATAATCCCAAAATCGCTGGTAGGTATCCCAGTCAAATCCGTTGTAGGGTTCATCAAGTATCAATAAGTCGGGCTCATGAAGAAGCGCGATGGAGAGGTTGAGTTTTTGTTGGGTCCCACCACTCAAATTGATAATTTTTTCTTGTTGGTATTTCTTGAAGTTGAAGTGATGCAGCAATTCTTCAAATCGCCTCTTCGATTGCTGGTTGTCTATACCATAGGCTACTGAGAAGTAAATGAAATGCTCTTGTACAGTTAAATGGGGGAAGAGCACAGCTCTTTGCGGGCAATAGCCTATCCTGCCATTTTTGTTAACTGTTCCTTTGTCAGCGCTTCGTACGCCAACAATGATCTCCATTAAGACAGATTTGCCGGAGCCATTTTCGCCCACAATACCCGTAATAGTGCCTGCCTCCAGTTGAAAGGAGATATCCTTCAATACCTTATTCCTTCCAAAAGATTTAGCAATATGTTCTGAATTTAAAATCATTGATCTTGCACATTAAAATTTACCCATTCATGGATAGCCATACCTTGCGTAACGAGACTCCCGTTTTTTTGAAATTCACCTTTACTTAACCACATATGGTTGTCAGCCATTAAAAATTTAGAAGGCATCAACTTATTGAATCCCGGTAGGTAACTCAAAAGTTTTTGCACCAATTGAAATATTTTTTTTTCAGATTCTAATACAACACTGCGATCAAGCTTCAGCAAGAATTTCTTTTCCACTGATGAAATGTGATTGTCTTCAATGCTACAATTCATGAGTTTTTCACCATTAAGCCATAACCATTGTTGTTTGTTTTCTTTTCGAAGTTCAATCCAAACCATAGTATCATTTAGTGATTGGAATCTTCCCCAACGCAAATCATTCATTGGGATATGCCAGGGAAGGGTAGTGAGTATCAGTTGCTCAGCGTAGCCATTACCTTCTATAATTTTATCGTTTAGTTTTAGTTGCACGCTGGAGGCAGGCTGAAAACAGTTCCAGTCGAGATAACCATCATCCCCATCAAATATTCGAGCCTGCAGGGGCTTGGTTAAGGATTGCCAGGTTCCAGAGACTTTAAATGTATCATCATGCCAGGTAATCAAATTGTGACTTTTCTCTGGGAGTTTCACATTTCGAAAATGTGATCTTTTTTTCAAATCACTTTCGGAGTCGTAGTGTATACAGCTGGCATAATGAACCACAATACCTTGAAAGGATAATTTTGCCGCATAAAAGATCATAGTTTCACCGTTGTTTCCTACGAAATCAAGAAACCATTTATTCAGATGAAAATTTGATCTTTTCATTTTCACTCAACTGTTTTGGGTTTCTGAAATAATTCTTTTAAAAACTTTCCTTGCCGGATATTCATAGACCAGTCTAAAGGTCCACCTTTCCAACCAAGAAAAATTACCTTTGGGTAATCTGCGATGATGTTCTTCAAGGAGTTTTATGCCATCTTTAGCACGGTTACGTGACCATCTTTCTATTTTCAAAGAAGAAGGGTCATTAAGATCTTCTTTTACAATGTTAAGTTGGGCACATTCTTCTTGAGAAATATTCACATAACCAGCAGCCAAATCTGTTTCAATGTCTTCAAGATCATATTGGTACCGACAAGCTACCCCAAGTGGTTCTAATATCTTATACTTTTCAGGGTCATCTTTAAAAACCTTTAAAGTGGCTTTAATCGTCCCCCTGATATCCAATAAATGGAAATGATGCATCAATTCCTTTTTAGGAAAAATAATCATTTTACCCCGCCGGTTTGCATCGAATAGCAACGAGTTCAAGATATCTTCGGTTTCTGCTTGGAATTCTTCTCCAAACTTTTCCGCCACTTTAAAACAATGGAGCATCAAATAATCTACTTCGTCTTTTGGATTAGTCGGGTTTTTTGAGAACCTGATTTTTTCGGTGATATAGTCACTTTCATTGAGATATCCTTCAGGCAAAGGTGTATCGCCGTCTACTATATCATCAAGAAAGCGCATTAAAACATAATACATTTCGAGAAATTCACCTCTGGTAGGTGCAAAAGCGGCGTATTTGAAAAAGCGGAGATAACGTAAAAAAACACGGTATTTCCAACCCCTTGTTTCGAGCATATGTTTAAAAACTCGATTACGCATTTTGACATGTTTTTTCGCATCTTCAGTTTTCAAAATCATTTCTTCGAAGAATTTATAGAGCTGCTTACCATATTGATGTTCTTTTGATTACGCCAACAATTGGATATAGTTAATTCCTATATCCCACTTATAAGAACTAAGATATAGTTGTAAAAATTTAACAACTATGACTATTATCATTTATGAGTAGAATGGCTCACAATAATTTTGAGATTTACATTTTTGTTCATTTAACTTGTCAGAATTGTCAGATTCAAGGAAATCATAAGATGAGATTAAACTCTTCTTTTTTGTGTCGGACGAAAGGATTTCCCTAGTATATTAAATAAGTAACTTTAACTCATTTGTAATTTCTCTGGTGCCTACATTACTAAATGGAACTTGATCCGTTAAAGAATTACGAATTGATAGAATTTTGTAAAAAAAATCAATTTTTATCCAATTAATGTGTCTGTTTAATATGTTTTTCACTAAATCTTTTTATTTTTTATCCCTCAAATATTATTTCTTGACAACAACTAGTTAGATCATTATAACGAATTCTAACAACAACGTTTAAAGTTTTAGTTAGTTATTTTACAAGAACCACTAAATGAAACTTGCCTAAAACCTAAAGGTTGAATTAAGAACTTGCACAGTAAATGATATGTGTCATAGTATGCTCATTATGTGTTCGATACTACTGTGGGATACAATCACCCATTACTACTAAACCTCTCCGATCTTTGCAAATCCGTGTAGTCTACCAGATTATAGAGTTTCTCTAGGTCTTCCTGAAATTGGTTCGAGAATAAAACAGTAGGGGGAGCTTAACAATCAAAGGGTTACACGATTTTTGCGTGTAACCCTTTTTTCATGTGCAGAAAATTTGCAGAAAAATTCCGATTTATTCACTTAATGTAAGACCATACAATACTCTTTCCTTCCTTGATTCTTTCAATTTTTAAACCGGCCTGAAGTTCTTTAAAAAAACGGTTAAAGTATACCATCAATAGTCAAAATTAATACAGCATTTCTAAAGTTATAAATAATGGTCGGTTTAGGTATATCCTGATTTTTCAATTCAGTTAAATTAAGGTTTGGCAATTGGTTTCAAAAAACGTTCTTTTTTTGGGACAATAGTTTGTGTAAAACGTAGGCAATTTTGGAGGCACAATTTTTCAGCTTATGGTGAAGTCCAAACAGGCTACAAACTTTGATAACATAGAAAATTCGTCTTTTTTTAATAGGAGCCGTTGTTAGCCTTTCGTTATTCTTAAAATGTTGCTTCTATACAACAAAATTATTTCCTTACACTCCATATTTCATAAATTGGATCTCCTTTACTGGACAAACCTGAGTGGTGCCATTTACCATCAACCAAATTGTAATTAAATTTTAAACTAGTACCAACTTTGGAATATAAATGTCCTTTAACTCGAGTAACAGATTTTCCGCTACTGTAGATAGGCAACCATTATTCATCAAAAAATATGAATCTGATAAGAATTAATATTTAAATTGCACGAACAATTATTTTTTTTACCTGAAATCTACCAAATCATGAAAGAACGCTCTTTAAACCAAATTCCTCAGGCTATGTGCCTTGTTCTCTTTTTATTAGCCGTGCCATTCCACACGGTCAACTCCCAAGAGCTGCCTTTTCCTCTGCATGATGATTTTGACACTGCAGTTCCAGGCGAGCTTGTAATCAACCAGGATTCTCTAAATGGATATAAGGCTGATTTTGGTTTGTTATGTGTACTTGAAGATAGGGGGAATCCGGAGTCCAGGCTCCTTTACCTTCCACTAGTAAAGATTCATTCACTTGCAGATGAAAAGGCAGATCCGGTTTTCCTTTTTGAAGGAGGTCCTGGATTAAGTAACCTGAATTTGAACAATCTCCCCGTATGGCTATTAGAGCATCACGACATTATCCGGGTTGGATACAGGGGGGTAGACGGTTCTGTGTCTTTAAGTGCTCCTGAGATCAAGCAGGTAGTAAAAGCTTTACCAGAAGGATTATCAGAAGAGGGTTTAAAACTGATAGGAAAAGCCTATACCGAATCTGCGCAAAGGCTGCGTAATGAAGGAATCCGAGTAGAAGAATATACCATTCAGAATGTAGTTGGAGATATGGAAGATGCTCGAACAGCCTTGGGTTATGAAAGAATAAACGTTTCTGGTGGAAGTTTCGGGGGTGCTGTATGCTATACATATTGCATGGATTATCCGGCGAGTATTCACCGTGCAATTCTCAGCGAAGCAGCTTTTCCTTTCGATATCGCACTTGCTCCACCGACCTACTCGGATGCGCAGCTTGAAAGACTCAGTCTTTTATGGAAGAATGACGAAGATGCCTCTAAAAGGTCGGGGGATATTGCAAAGACAATACAGAACGTGCTTACCTCCCTTCCTCAATCCTGGAATGGCATTCCGATTACTGAAGACAAGATGCGGCTTATGATCTATTTTGGTTTGTACACCAAGGTAACAACAGCGCAGGTTTTTGATGCATTTATCGCTGCAGAGACAGAGAATGACTATTCCGGACTTGCGTTCATGGCTTTTTACTGGAATCAGGTGGCTGAGGGTTTTAACTGGGGTGATATGGTTGCAAAATCCCTTCCTACAAGGGTATCCACTTTAGAGGAGATCAACGATATATTGGACCGTGGAAATTCAATAATTGGTTCTCCCTTGGCAGAAATGGCCTGGGGACCGGTTCAATTCTCAGAATGGCCCATAAAAACATCCTCAGCACCAGATCGGACCAAATCTAGCCTTGTTGAAACTTTATTCATCTACGGAAGCCAAGAATCAGCATCCCAAGCAAAAGAAGAATTCCTTCCTAAATTTGATCGTGGTCAATTGGTTGTATTTGAGAATCTTGGGCATATGGATATAGGTGGGGACCAAGCAGAGGCCTCCCAATATATGGAATCCAGATTCTTTTTCAGCGGAGTGGTCGACAAATCAAAGTTTGTGGAGTCTGAAGCAAACCCTGTAAGTTTTGCACCTAAAGTAACATTTCAGGATATGGCAAAGCAATACATTCAGCAACAAAACTCTGAATAGGAGACATTTTGCTTATGCCAGATCAATATTACAAAGTGCAATTGAGATAATTTCCGCTTGGTTTCTGAACGACATCCAAAAAACGAATAGATTGTGCTGAGAGGATTGTTGTTGTGAACAAAAAAATAAAAATAATTAAGTAAGGAGTTCTCATCTAAGCTCAATTAGTACCTTGCAAGTATAAAGGCGTATAGACAAACTATATATGGAAAATCATGGGCAATTCCTAACTTAGAGAGCGCCTGTGATAAATTGGAGTATACGGTTTATTCATAATGGTTGGTAACATATGTGTATGGTTTCTTCATGTGTGTGGCGCTATGAATTATAACCATCCTAAGTTTGTAATCTCTTAATTTACCTCTAATTCATCTTTTGAAGATAGTTTAGGAAACTTTTTATGCGGTTCTAATTGGTACCAATATGCCACA
>JAAETN010000664.1 GCA_024228355.1 Maribacter sp.
TGTTGGTTGGCGGGAATTTGCTGATGCGCTGATGGCTCAAAATGTTCCTGAAAATGCTATTGGAAATAAAAATCGTTGGGAATACATTGCGAGGAGAGGAGCCCCCGACCCATCTTTTACCACACCATCGACGGATCGGAGATCCAGGAGAAGTCCAGTTATGCGATTATCCTCTGAAAGCAGTGTTGATGATTTTCGCCCTACTAGAAAAGCCGCTAGAAAAAAGGGTAGAAAACAAACTGGCAGAGGTGGATTGAAATGGGATAGACTATATTTATAGAGTGAACATTTACGTATTTTGTCATTATTGTTCATTTTTATCAATACGTAATATGTGATGAATAAACTTTTGGATTCAATTTATTACAATACATCGAATCCAGCATGCTATGCCGGCATTCACACTGTATATCGCGAAGCCAAGAAAAGGGACCCCAACATCCGATTGACAGATGTTCGGAAGTATCTCCACAGTCAACATACGTACACCATACATAAACCGGTTCGGCGAAAATTCCCTCGAAATAAGATAAAGGCGATTGGCATAAACACAAATTGGCAAGCGGATTTATGTGAAATGCAGAAATTGGCTAAATATAATAATGGATATCGATATTTACTCTGCTGTTATGACGTTTTGTCGAAATATGCGTGGGTTGAACCCATCAAGGATAAGTGGTCATCAA
>JAAETN010000665.1 GCA_024228355.1 Maribacter sp.
AAATTCCAAACGCGGAAGTTTCTCCTGACAAATTGCTTGCAAAAATAGTATCCAATTAATGACTCTATCAGCACTAAATCTGGCATAATGGGCTACTGTTTCACCTTTGTATATGGCCATGTATGATATTTCGCTAACGGCCGTTTTCTGCATCGCCGCTACCGCTTCCGGTGGTAACTGCATCAGCGCTTTCACCGATTGGCGGGTTTGATCCGGATTACGCGCCGCAATTGTATCAATGATTTGCTGTAAATATTGGCGCTCAAATTGCTCTACATCCCACGTCGTCGCGCCAGCGCGGCGCGGCGCAAGCAGCAGGGCATCACCAAAAGCTGCCACTTGGGATTGCGTGACAAACACGCCAAGGTATTTGAAATGCAATATAAATTGATTATAATTTGGACACAAACAAATTTATTTTTACAGGAAGATAACCTATGCATACACTAAATGAATATCGGCAAGTCCTAAAATTTTACTTGCGTATTTTGCTAAACGGGATAAATGATGAATTATTGTTTGAAGTAAAAGAATCAGAACAGAAACGATTATGGCATATCATCACTCATAACCCCAAACGTAAAAAATTCTTCTGGTTTGAAACGACAGATGGTTTTGATATTGTCATATCAGTTCAAGATATCCACTTTATCAATTTTCTGTGGGATCACGATATTGAATTAGCAGATCAGGTTTGGCGTACGGCCGTTAACACAATCGAAGAAGAAGACGATGATGACCTAGGCACCCCTCCTATAAAATTATTCTTTCGCGGACGATCTCAACCATTAGAAACATATACAGTTATCGATGGCACGTATTCCATCCTCGAAGCTTTGTGTGAATTGGACCTCTTAGAAAAAAAAGGAAATGATTTCGTCCTTTTTTCTGATGAAGAAGATGAAACCGTTGCTTTAAACCCCAATCAATTAGTGATGTTGATTATTCCGTCAAAAGAAGTGCCAGAATTTAACG
>JAAETN010000666.1 GCA_024228355.1 Maribacter sp.
AAAATTGGCGTGGCAAACCTTTATATAATCTGCAGACGATTGTAAATTTAATCAGTCACACAACAACGATGGCGGGGTTGATTGTAAAGTCAGCCATCGATTATTCTGTATACGAAAAGGGAGTAAAGGTTAGTGATGCAGAGCTAGATTCTATTATCCTTAAACCGCATGCTTTTCATGGCGAATGGAATTATACTATTCGTCGTAAAAAAATACCATAATTAGAGCGTTTATTTACGCGCAGGCCCTTAGGCTCAATATATTTTTTTATGCAGCAAAGGCTGCTTTAATTGTGCGCCTGCAGCGCACTTGTGAAATCGCCACTTGGATATCTCCCTTAGCACCACAACTACAGGTTCCCACGTTACACACAAAAGCCTGTAAAATAAGTTCACGCCGCCTTTAAGCCGGTTGCCATCCGATCAGTAATCTGGTTTCCTTCGGATTTATCCCGTAAATACCTTGGGTTCACGGTTTTGACAACATCTAAGGCCTTTCGACTCCCCATCGACGGTTCACTTGCATTCGTCTCCTTAAAATATACCTGATCCGCTTCTGGCAGACCTTTTACTCTAACGCTCACCACCATGACTCTTTATCACAGCAGCTTAGAGCGGTTTGAAACCTTCTCCTGAAAGACGATTCCAGAGGGCCTACCTCCATCTTTCGTGTATTTCTAAACAAATTATTTCGTGGCACACCAAGATTAGGCCCATTTGGTTAAGTCTTTCTTGGCGAACAATTTTGATTTAGTTCATCACAATTCAACAAAAACATGCTTAATGTCGTATACGTAATACACACGGTTGCGGTATACGAGGTGCGCCTTTAAGTCCGCTCTCTCTTTCCATGTCAAATAATAATCTGCTTTATACGCTTTCCGAATATTGAAAAGCTGCTCTATTGTGAGAAGTGGAAAGTTTTCGTTCATATCCCGGCATATCCCGATACCCTGTTCTTTGAATTTGTTATCTCCATTGAGCGCCTTCATTCTGCCAAACTATTCGACGAATTTGCGATTCGTCGGGATAGACTTGAAGCTAACGACCATGGCTCTTTCTGCGAAGATCCAAAACCGACCGTCATATGGCCGGTACGGAGGATCTAATACAACCGATCCACTATCGGTATGGTCTCTGATCCAAAGAGCAACATCCTCGAACCTGCTCTTCTTACGATTTGAAGGAGACTGAATCCAGGAGGGATACTCTGAAGTAGGACGTTGAATCCAAGAGCGCACAAATAGATTCGTATCCTTGAATATAGTTGGGAGTGCTTTGCTCGCTTGCCAAATCATACAGTATCGTCAGCATCATGTCAACGCAGATGCGCACTTGTCCCATCCTAATATCATGGACAAAGGCCGAACCGCGCTCAGCAACCCAGGCAGGAACTATCAACCAAAAAATCAACGGCACCATCACATCCGCAACACGGAATGGGTAAAACTTTAAAAACCAGTTCTGGCCCATAGCACTTTATCCCCCTATATAATATGGAGAAAAAAAGTGTCTAGTTTGATATTATAAATATCAGAAAGGGACATGAAATGCAAACAAGCCGATAAAACCTAAAGTGTCGCGTAGTTTGTAATCCGACCGATGAAACACCAAGGTTCCGGTCAGGGCTAACATCCCCCAACCCCCAACCAAAACATGAAATGCGATAGCAAGACCACCAAAGATACTGGCCCTGATAAGTTGAGACTTAAGTATTGACAAGAGAGACAGGATCAAAAAAACATATGCACAACATTTTTGCTCTACCGCTCCAATCATCCATTCTCTTGCTGCCAGATATTGGCCAGAGTAGATCCATAGCCCAAGGCCGATGACGAAAACATACCATTTTATTTCTAGTTCTTTTGCTAACTTGGAGATCGTGTAGATCGGAAAGATCCAGATAATAACCCGACCAACAAGCGCGACCAATACGCAATACGCAAGCCAAATCCATAGTGGCGCGATCAAAAAAGAAAAGACGATTGACAGATGTGAACTTTCTCCGCCTTTAGACCAATCGTTTGCTAAAAAAGACGGATCTATCAATTGCTTTGATGGCAGCAGATAGTCGGCCTCGTTACCATTTAGATCAGGAAGCAGTACTTTAAGGCAACAAGCACAAAGACGATGACAGAAGCTATTGTAAAATTTCCTATATGCCTTAATTGCGCTAGAGAAGTCAATAGTTTTCGATAGATCATTTGTCGAGTTTGATGGATGACAGGAATTTGCTCTCCAAATTGTATTTTAAGATAATAAAATGATAATTAAAATCAACTGTTTTTTGGAAATTATACCCTGAAGTTATCTACTTTATTAAACACCGATTTCCACTCGTATGAAAACAGTATTAAGAAAGCTAAATACACACCTCCTGACCTCGGTAAAAGCCTAAATAGTACCTAACTCTATAAGAATAAGTAGCTTATGCTACAAAAAGCCGCTAAAGTATCATGCGTAATTGTGACCCCAAGAAGAGACCCAAAAACACAAGGAGGCCATCCTATGCCACAAATGCTTTTACCTATATTTACAAGTGACGTAACGTTGATAAACCAACTCATTGGTTTTGCAAAAAGAGACGGATGTGTCTATTATTTTAATGGACAGATGCCAATCTTTGTTCACGATGAAGGAGATTTGAATTCGTTCAAGATGTTTATGGCACAACTTTTTGTAATCGGTAACGCAACACAGTCTGAAATAAACAAAGTCTTTGGATTAAATCCAATCAATATGAAACGTTGAACAAAGAGATATCGTGAGGGTGGTCCAGGTGCTTTTTATCAAAGAGAGACAAAGCGAACACCGCGAGTGATGACGCCAGAGATAATAGAAGCAGCACAAGCATTACTTGATGAGGCGCGTACAAGTAACGAAGTAGCAAAGGAATTGGGATTGAAGGCTAACACATTACACAAAGCTATTCAAGCCGGCAAATTGCAAAAAAATAAAGATTTTAAAAAAAAAGCAGAAGTAGCCAGTAATAAAAGCCAGAGAAGCAAAGAAGATAAAGAATCAGTATTAGGGCAAGGATGTACACGAGTACAAGAGCGTATTAGTGCAAGTATTGGGGAATTAACAGAGGCAACAACGTGTTTTGAAAAAGCCAGCGATGTTGCAAATGGAGGTGTCCTATTTGCGTTACCGACACTTTTGGCAAATGGATTATTAGATCATACCAAGAAGTATTTTACACTTCCCAAAGGTTATTACAACCTACACCATATATTTATCACATTAGCCTTTGCGGCGTTACTGAGAATAAGGAATATTGAATCACTCCAATACCATAGTCCTGGCGAGCTTGGGAAGGTAGTTGGCCTTGATCGAGTAGCAGAGGTTAAGACGATTCGTGAAAAGCTTGGTATATTGGCAAAGCAGAATAACGTGCAGCAATGGAATAGCGAGTTGTCAAAAGAGTGGATGTATTCTGCAGGTATGATATCTGGGTTGTTGTATGTCGATGGCAAAGTAAGAGTTTATCATGGGAAAAAGACAAGATTGCCGAAGAGGTTTGTAACACGTGAGAAGCTATTTTTAAGGGGAATGAGTGATTACTGGGTTAATGATGCTATTGGTCAGCCGTATTTTGTGGTTAGCAGTGCGCATAACAAGGGATTGCTATCAATACTGAAAACCGACATCATACCGAAGCTACTCAGAGAAGTACCCAATCAACCCACTAAATCAGAGCTTACGAGAAACCCACAATTATCAAGGTTTTCAGTTATTTTTGATAGAAAGGGTTATAGTCCTAATTCAAGACACAATTTCAAAAAAAAGACTTGAGTATGATTGCCATTTAATCTAAAATAGCTTAGTCTCAAAAAAGGAAATTCCTATTATCCATCATGTCAGTTAATATATCTGGTTTTGTAAATAAAGTTGTTGAAGGAAAGACTTGTACAGGTTGTGGCCTCTGTGTTGGTATAGATGAATCAGGGGAGTCGTATATGAAAGATTCAAAGTACGGCCCAAGACCAGTTATTAGTAATAATTCTATTATCTCTGAAGAAATTACCACGGCTTGTCCGGGATACGAATTAAATTACCCTGAGTTGTATAAAAAATTTTACAAACAATATCCTAAGAATTGGCTAACAGGTCAAATACATAGTGTTTATCAGGGATTTTCTAATGAAGAAATAATAAGGATCAACGGAGCAAGTGGAGGAATCTTAACCCATGTATTAATCCATTTGTTAAGAACTAAAAGAATTGATGCAGCACTTGTTGTGAAACAAGGGATTCCTTCTCCTGAAAAAGCAAGAATTATTGTTGCCAACACCCCCGATGAAGTTCTTAAGGCCTCCCAGTCAGTTTACATTCCTGTGTCAACATTAGATATTTTGAATAAGCTTGAGTCAGGCAAAAATTATGCAATTACCTGTCTGCCAGACCAGGCTGCAGCCTTGAGACAGTTACAAGTAAACGGAAATGAAAAGTCATTACAAATTAAATATGTGATAGGGCCGTATACTGGAACGGCACTATATCCTTCGGCAATAGAATACTATTTAAAAAGCAAAGGAGTAAAAAAGAATGATACAATAACTTCGTTAAAATGGAGGGCAGGAGAATGGCCCGGGTATTTGGAAATAAAAACATCAACCGGAAAAGTATTTCGATCGAAAAAAGTATATTACAATTTTTTAATACCTTTTTTTGTTACAAACTCGAGCTTACAAAGCATGGACTTTACGAATGAATTTTCAGATTTGGCTGTGGGAGATGCCTGGTCAGAGAAATATGAAAAGCTTGGTCATGGGTTTTCTGTTGTTGTAACGAGGACAAAAAAAATGGATAATATCATCAACGAAATGGCAGGTGCTGGATTAATCAATCTTCAAAAACAAGAATTGGATTTTGCCTCTTCCATGCATGGGCATATGATCGATTTTAAAAAACGAGGAAGTTATATCCGGAATAAAATGAGGAGGCTAATAGGAAAAAAGGCTCCAACATTTGGCTATACGCCCTCTAAAGTTTTTTTTTCGAGAATTTTGGTTGAACTGTTTATTTCTTCTTTATTTTTATTCGGCAAAACAGAATTAGCCAGAGCTGTTTTATTTATTGTGCCGGAAAAAACCCTTGGAGTTATGTTTAATACCTTGAGGTTAAAATGGAAAGCGATTTCAAAACCTGTTAAAAGAAAATCTCTCAGTGATTACAATGTTACTATTTTAAAAAACGATTAAGGTTTATTTATGTTTGAAAAATTGTTGGATAATTTATTTCCCAGAATATTAACCCAGGTTTGTCGGGATCCCGGCTCTCCTGCTTATGGTTCTTTCGACAGAAATTGGTGGCATTATAAAATTCGTGATTTTTCATCTGTAATTGTTCAGCAGGGTGGGTATTTAACCTATTTATTTTCCAATCTCAACAAATACACTTCAGATAAATCCCAATTGGAAGAAATAGCAAAGGCTTCAGTTCTTTATTGGGCAAAAAGGGCAAAAAAACATGGGTCTTTTGAAGAATATTACCCATGGGAGAATGGTTATCCACCATTAGCTTTTTCTACTTTGGCTGCTGCTAAGTTGATAGAAAGATTAAATATTTCAAGCAAAGATGTCAGCCAATCATTAAAAATTGCTGCAAAACAATTATTAAACAGATTCGAACATCAAGCCGCCAACCAACAAGTAGCTGGCCTAGCAGCATTGGCAGTTATAAAAAAAATCATACCCAACCTTGTGTCGGATGAAGATTTTGAAAAAATATCCCAAAAAACATTAGACTTGCAAAATCCTGATGGATGGTTTAGTGAATATGATGGACCTGACCTGGGTTATCTTTCAGTTACCATGGATTGCCTGTGGGATTTATATGACTACACTGGGGATCAAAAGTTTTACCAGGCAAATGTAAAGGTATTAAATTTTATCGCCCCCTTTGTTGATTTTGCCAAATCAAATATTGGCATGCACAATGCCAGGAATACCGACTATATTGTCCCCTATGGTATTGCCCGGTTTTTAAATGAACCTGATAGTGAGGTTCAAGTAAAGGCCTCAATAATTTTTCAAACGTTATTTGGCAAGATTAACGAACATCATTTTTTTATGGCTGTTGATGACCGTTATTGGATCCATTACATAGGTCATTCCGTAGCTCGCGCTGAGCTTTTCTTTAAACAACATTCAATTAAATTTGACAAATCAGTAAACGCAAAAAGTGATCAGATAAAGGAAAAATTATTATTGGAAAATTCAGGTCACTTGATATTAAAATATAAAAACTATCAGCTATTGCTTAGCTTGAATAAAGGTGGAATTATTACAATTAAAAACAAAGATTCTGAATATTCGAATTATGGTTGGATCTTAATTGATAATAATACCCAACATGTTACTCACTGGTGGCATCAGGGGTGGAAATGGAATACAGATGATAGAATAATTAATATTAGCGGGCACATGGTTCCGCATACAGAAAAAGAGAGTGTGCCATTAAAACATATATTATTAAGAATAATGAGTTATTTGTTTGGAAATAAAATAATAGCCACTCTTAAAAAGCAACTAATTTTTAAAGAGAAAAGAAGCCAGTTTATTTTTAAGAGAATTATTGAGCTCAAAAACAATGAGATAATTATAAATGATTCAATAAGCGGTGTTAATGAACTTCGTCAGGTAAAAAAAGCTCCTCGCTCATCAAAAAGACATGTAGCCAGTGCTGATTCGTTTCATAAAGAAGATTTTGAATTAAATAATGGATTTACCATTACAGAAGAAAATCAAATCAAGGATGGAGTATTTGAATCAGAAATAGTGATTGCTTGCTGAATTGGAAAAAAAAGAACAAATTGAAAATAATAGATGCTATATTAAATAGAGAGTTTGCAATCAAATTTTTTAAATTCCTTTTGTCCGGTTTACCTTCATTTATTGTTGCAATTGCATTAAATTATATTTTAGTATCTTTTTTTGATATGTACAAATCCATGGCATATGTTATCGTGCTTATAATGCAAGTTAGTATTAATTTTTTTATTGTTCGAAGGTTTGTTTTTCATAAAAAAGGCTATGACAATATTTTTTCAGAGTATTATAAATTCTTTATTGGCATTGCCTTTTTTCGGTTTCTGGATTGGGCACTATATTCAATAGTAGTAAGTTTAACCCCTATAAATTATTTGATTGTGCAATTAGGAAACGTTTTTATATTTTCTATTGCAAAGTTTTTGTACAGTAAAAAAATATTAGAAAAATAATGGCGATGAAATTAATTATTCAAATTCCGTGTTTTAATGAAGAAAATACTTTACCACAAGTTATCCGGGATTTACCAACTTCAATACCAGGCATAGATAAAATAGAATATTTGGTAATTGATGATGGCAGTGCCGACAGGACTTCGGAGGTTGCAGAAGAACTTGGGGTTCATCATATTCTTAAGTTGGGAAGTAACAGGGGGCTGGCATATGCCTTTTCGTCCGGCTTAAATTATGCCCTGGAACACGGCGCTGATATTGTTGTTAATACCGATGGAGATAATCAATATCTAGGATTTGACATACCAAAACTTGTGAAACCAATCATTGAAGGAAAATCAGACTTGATTGTGGGTAGCAGAAATATTAAGGGTCATCAGGAGTTTAGTCTAACCAAAAAAATATTCCAACTGCTAGGAAGCTGGACATTAAGAAAAATATCCAAAACAGAAGTAAAAGATGCACCTTCTGGATTCAGGGCTTTTTCGAGAGAAGTATGTTTGAGGTTATTTATTTATTCAAAATTTTCTTATACCATGGAAACCCTGATCCAGGCTGGTAATTCGAACTTAAGGGTAGATTCGGTGGAAATAGGGGTTAATCCTAAAACAAGGGAATCAAGGTTGTTTGGTAATATTTTTGAACACATTTATAAATCTGGTTTTACTATCGTTAGTATGTTCCTTCTTTATCGTCCCGGGATGTTTTTCTTCTGGGCAGGCAACTTTTTCAACCTGATTGCCTTGGTGTTAGGAGCAAGGTATTTTTATCTGATTTTTATGACTGAAAATGTTGATGCAGAAAGAACCTATATCCCATCTCTAATTTTACTGTCAATTACAGCCTTTTGGGGGGTGTTATCATACTTATTGGGGGTTTTGGGAGAAATAATGAAATCGATGAGGAAGTTGAATGAGGAAATAAATTACAACCAAAGAAAATTTTTGACTAAAAAATATGATAATACCTCTAATACAACTAAATAAATTTGCAATCATTTATATCATTCAACTTGCATTATTAGTCTCAAATTGGGCGGCGATTAATTTATTTTATACAATTGAATGTAACCCCTGGAAGAGGTATAAATGAGCTTATAGTGATCATCTAATATTTTTTTTAACTCCGGGATAAATTTCACTATTTGAAAAATCACCTACCCAACCTGTGATAATATAGTCAACTACTTTTTCAGGACGAGTTTTGTCTCGACTTGAACAGTGTAAACAAAATCTGTCTGAATCTACGTCCCCCAATAGTACTACAGGTAGTTGTTCTTCATTTTCAACGGTATGAAATGGACCATAGCACTGAGGAAGTTAAGCACTAACTTAACACCAGGCAAGCTTGTACTAATCCATTCATCAAATGCGTGATGCATGAATATGTTGGCTAATAGTGGACTGATCACACCCCCTTGGGGCGCAATGTCATTGAATTAAGAGACGGCCCTTAAGTTTGCACGGTATTTTTTTAATCTATAATTTGATTTTTTGCGAGCATATTGCCTACCTGGCCGTATTGGTAGTATGTTTTGAACAATTTTGCTTTTTATAAACTTTATTATTTGTTCTATATAGTTTTCTGTAAATAATGAAACAATCTTCTCTTTAACGTAAAATAGTGCAGAAGTCCTGTTTTCTTGATAATCATATTTTCGGTTTTTCGATTTTAGATTTATTTCGTCCTGTACATCTTTTTCTCTAGTAATTATTGCTTGTAAATTACTTAGCATAAAACTCTTGATAGATTGCATGGGGTGTC
>JAAETN010000667.1 GCA_024228355.1 Maribacter sp.
AACTGGTATTTCTTGATCTTACAGCCTCGCCTGAGCACAGCAACATTATTCTTGATGTCGTCAGCCAAACTGCGGAAAACGTCTTTATGCCTCTTACGGTTGGCGGTGGAATAAGAACTATTGATGACATCAGGACCCTGCTGAATGCCGGTACCGACAAAGTATCAATAACTACTACCGCAGTAAAGGATCCTGATTTTGTAAATAAAGCATCAAGACGCTTCGGCAGTCAATGCATAGTGGTAGCCATTGATGCAAAAAGAGAAGGAGAAGGATGGGGAGTATATATAAACGGAGGACGCACCCCTACAGGTAAAGACGTAATTGAATGGGCTAAAGAGGTCGAATCAAGAGGCGCCGGTGAAATACTCCTTACCAGTATGGACTGCGATGGGACCAAAGACGGTTTTGATTTGGAACTTACGAGATCAATATCTGAAAGTCTGGAGATACCGGTAATAGCATCAGGCGGCGCGGGAAATCTTGACCATTTTTTTGATGTTTTCACTACAGGCAAGGCAGATGCCGCACTAGCCGCATCAATTTTTCATTTTAAAGAATACGAAGTTGCCACAGTTAAGGGTTTTTTAGCTGATAAAGGAATTATTGTCAGGAAAACTTAAATCATCATAAATTGATTTGGACCTGATAAATTGTGAAAAAAATTATGAAAAAAATGGTTGTATTTTTATCTCTTTTGTTTTAATATTGCCCTTTCAATAAATTCAAGAAATTTTTTTTTATTTAGACATTTCGCTGTATTTATAATGTCGAGAAAACATAGATATTTGCAATGAGTCAATCATTAGAAGCTACAGTTGAATCTGAAGACGTATTGGACTGGATAAAAAAAATTGGAGGCGATTCATCGTCAACAGTTCCCCTGTTACAGGCAGTCCAATCAAAATACGGTTACCTGCCAAGGGCGGCAATGGACTTGATAATCCAAAACACGGATATTACTGGTAGTCAGGTCTACGGCGTAGCTACCTTTTATTCTCAATTCAGATTAAAACCTGTCGGACGTCATATTATACGAGTTTGTCACGGAACCGCCTGTCATGTTACCGGTGCGGACAGACTCGATACTTCTCTGCGCCACATTCTCAATATTACTGACGAAGAGCAGGATACCGCTGAAAACGGAAGTTACACTATTGAGCAAGTAGCTTGCATCGGATGTTGCAGCCAGGCTCCGGTACTGGTCATATCAGACGAAGTTTCCGGAAACCTTACTGGTGCTAACGCGCAGAGAGCATTGAAAAAACACGCCAAAAAGAACGAAGAAATTGTGGCGAATATATAAGTTTATTTAATAAA
>JAAETN010000668.1 GCA_024228355.1 Maribacter sp.
CATTAACTCCTCTCTTATCACATTATCATCAACCAACATATTAAACTTTTCCATATTTCTACCATCCCAGATTGTCTTTACTTTATCCTCGCATACATTAATTTTTAACACCTCTCCTTTGGTCCAATCAGAGACTGTTATGAAGAAGTCAACCATTTTGTACAACCACCTTGATATTTTCGAATCCCATGTCGGACCCCGAACATGACCAATACAAGGAATTTTTAATAATTTCGCTACAAACACTCCTGCCATATTACAGACAGGTTCATTATTCAAATGAATCAAATCAACTTTTTTTCTCTTTGTAAATAGTAGCAACCTGAATGTATACGGGATTACATTGACCAGATAATCAACGGTTGAAATAACGACTTCAAGATACCTTTCTTTGATTCTAAATTTAAGAAAAAATGGACTGATCTTTTTCCTTATAATATCTTTATCAATAAACGTATCTGGAATATGTGTCCATTCAGCAACGTCACTCATACTTTGATAATTGTGATCATTGAGGGAAGTAACTATTATGGGATAATACTTATTCCTGTTTAAATTAGCAGCAAGAAGCTTCATGCATACAGGTGCTCCACCGTATCCAACGCCATTTTCAAGAAAAAGGACTCTTTTGAGCGCCATTAATCTATTCCTTTAATAAAAATCATCTTTAATTTAAAATTAATGCAAAGAGCTATATTTGTCCTATCCATAAACGTTTGCTGTTAAGCATTCATTTTTATTTAATTTAATTATAAAAAATTTCTTAAACACACACTTTTAATGCTCTGATATCAGGCATTGGTTCATTTCCATATATATCAATTCCGAATCTATGTGTCATTTGACAAATCGAATTAATTTCTGTCAGCGGTAAGTCATTCTGCCACATAATCAAAGGATTGTCACCTTTGCAAATAGCACTTTGCTCATTAGTACTTTTAGCTCTCTGGACTATTGCCTTGTCTATTGAGTCATTCCATTTAAGTCCCAGAAATTCCAAAATCCGTGCTACCTCTCGTGCAGGATTTGTGTAAAGTTCTTCATATGTACACACAATCCATTTATTAGAAACCATCTGGCCTAGAGGCACCAGGTTTTCTATACACCAGGCAGCTGTAATTTTCTCCATAGGATTCTTGGCAGATCGAATACTATCTACGTATGGACCAATGTAATCTTCCACAAGATTCACTTGTTCCAAGTAACGGTCAAGCCGTGGCACCCAACCGAGGTTTTTCCATGACAATGCTACCGCACAAGGATGCCTCAGTACATAAACAACAGGACAGCCAAAAGTTTCACTAAGCCAACCAAGCATTAGATTCGCACGTATCATCTTTACAACTCGTTTTCCACGCAACAATCCCCTGAAATGATACTTTCTCCATCCTCCAGGATTTTCCTGATCAGTCCATGGTCGCCTTAATCCTCCATAACAA
>JAAETN010000669.1 GCA_024228355.1 Maribacter sp.
AAATCAAAATTGCAGCTTATCTGCAAAACACCAGTACTACAGTCCCGTAGAAGGGCTATCTTCAGTGAAAATTTTAGCGCAACCCGTTCAGTACTGTAAAGTTCCGTGTATAAGCCCCCTCGAGTATAAGGCAGCCCCCATTTTGTAAAAGCTCTCAAAACCTTCAAAAATCGCATAAAACGCGGATTGCACATGGTCCCATTCAAATTCAGCTTACCTAAAATGGCTGTCACAAAAAGCTCTCACAGGACTATATTCGGGCAAATTCCCAGCTGTGGTTACATTACAGGTTTTTATAGCGTACCTGAAATATTGGGAGCCGGTTGGTTTTATCCTCCATCAACACCATGAAGTTGCTTAGATGCATCTCTCAAACGATACAACAATACCGATTTTCTGAACATTGAAACAGAGGTTTTCGGATTGTCATTTCAGTAAAAAGAGCACTCTTGTTTCCATGATCCATTGTCCATTAAATTCTATATTATTCCAAAATTAATTGACTAATTACTAATTAAGTAGAATTAATTTAATACCAAATTTGTCTTTTCCGATGGGGTTATGCACGATTACCTCAGTAGCGCAAAATTTTTTCTCTTTCATAAATGAAAGGGGACAAGCCTGTGCGCGTAAAACTCGCGTGAGTGGAAACCCCGGGAGCGTGATTTTAATTTTTCGTGTCGGGACCCCTGTTTACCCGATACCAAGAATTTTTGACCAATTTTGAATGGCTCTGTCGAATCCGGCGTCCAAGAAAACCTCCGGAGATACGTTTTTGCGATTTAAAAAGGGGA
>JAAETN010000670.1 GCA_024228355.1 Maribacter sp.
AATTATGCGAAGTTTTAGGACAGAATTAGAGAACCCGATTGTAGAAAAGGATATTATTGATCTGGAGGCGAAAATTCGTCAGTTCAAGGAAGGTGATATCAATGAGGAAAAATTTCGAAGCCTCCGTCTGGCACGTGGTGTTTATGGTCAACGCCAATTTGGGGTACAGATGATACGAATAAAATTACCCTATGGTAAAGTAACTTCCAATCAACTTAATCGAATCTGTGACGTATCGGATGAATATTCCACCGGAAGATTGCATATAACCACAAGACAGGATATTCAAATACATTATGTTGATTTGGACAGGACACCTGAATTATGGGCCCAATTAGAGAAAGATGAAGTAACACTACGTGAAGCATGTGGTAATACCGTACGTAATGTGACAGCAAGTGAAACTGCGGGAATTGATATTGATGAACCTTTTGATGTTTCACCATATGCCCATGCACTTTTTGAATATTTCCTGCGTAATCCCATTAGTCAGGATATGGGTAGAAAGTTCAAGGTTTCTTTTTCGGCAAGTGACGCAGACACAGGGTTGTCGTATATGCACGATATAGGTTTTATCGCTAAAATCAAAAATGGAGTAAAAGGTTTTAAGGTAATGTTAGGGGGTGGACTGGGCTCTCAACCAAGACATGCCGACGTATTGTATTCATTTTTGGCCAGCTATAGGATAATCCCACTAATGGAAGCCGTTGTACGCGTTTTTGACCGCTATGGAGAACGAAAAAGTAGGGCAAAAGCTAGACTGAAGTTTTTATTGAAAGATCTAGGACTAGAAGGTTTCAAGCAATTATTGGAGGAAGAGACTAAAGCTGTTCCCTATAAAAGTAATCCAATCAAATTAGAAACCTATCCAAAAGTAAAAATTGCAGGAACAGCTATACCAGAAGTTGAAATTGATGATCAAAAAGCATATGAACAATGGAAATCAACTAATCTTGTTCCCCAAAAACAAGAGGGATATGTCGCTATAGGTATTAAAGTTCTATTAGGGGATTTTTATACGGAGAATGCTCGATTATTGGCAGATCTGGTAGAAAAATATGCCGCTGGTGAAATACGTTTATCCTTGCGCCAGAACATTCTGATTCCTTATGTAAAAGAGGAATTGATTCCCTTCTTTTATGTGGAACTCGAAAAACTGGGATTTGCCCATGCGGGATATAACAAGGCCTTGGACATTACAGCCTGTCCAGGGACTGATACTTGTAACCTTGGTATTGCAAGTAGTACGGGAATTGCAAGAGAATTGGAAAGAGTGATAAAGGCAGAATATCCTCATTACATCAATAACCCTGATGTGGTTATTAAGATAAGTGGTTGTATGAATGCATGTGGTCAACACAATATGGCCAATATCGGATTCCAAGGAATGTCAATACGCACTAAAGACAAGTTGGCTGCTCCTGCACTTCAAGTATTATTGGGAGGTGGAAATGTTGGAGATGGTCACGGAAAATTCGCTGACAAAGTAATTAAAGTTCCCAGTAAAAGAGGTCCGGAGGCTTTGCGTTTGATATTGAATGACTTTGATGCAAATGGTAATGGTGCTGATTATGCAACATATTATGAAGCAAAGGGAGAACCCTATTTCTATGAGCTTTTAAAGCCCTTGGGAACATTGGACAATCTTAATCAAGACGATTTTATTGATTGGGGGTCCGAAGAAAAATATCAGAAAGCCATTGGCATAGGTGAATGTGCTGGAGTAGTCATAGATCTGATTGCCACATTATTGTTTGAAAGTGATGAGAAAATTCAAAGCGCTGCATCGAATTATCAGGAAGGAAAGTGGGCAGCAAGTATTTATCATTCATATTCCTCAATGGTTAATTCTGCAAAAGCATTATTGACTGCGGAAAAAACGAAAACAAATACCCATGCCAGTATAATTAAGGACTTTGACAAAATCTTTGTTGCTTCAAATAGGCTGAATCTTGGAGTTGGATTTTCAGATTTGGTTTTGCAGATCAATAAAAATGAACCCACAGCAGCATTTGCCCAAAGCTACTTGGAAGATGCAAAAAAATTTCTTGAAAGTGTTGACGCCTATAGAAAATTAGAATTGATAAATGTATAAACAACCAAAATTAACGGTAGTTGGGGCAGGTCCTGGCGATGTAGATTTGATTACCTTGAAAGGTGTCAAGGCATTGGCAAGTGCCAATGTGGTCTTGTACGACGCCTTGGTCGATGATGAGTTATTGCATTATGCGCCCTATGCCGAACATATATTTGTTGGTAAAAGAAGGGGTTGTTATTCATACCAACAAGACCAAATTAACGAGTTGATCGTAAGCAGGGCAAAATCCCATGGGCATGTTGTGCGTCTAAAAGGTGGCGATCCTTTTGTATTTGGTAGAGGGGCTGAAGAAATGGATTATGCTGCAAGTTATGGTTTAGAGGTAGCAATGGTCCCCGGAATATCTTCTTCAGTATCGGTACCCGCTGCACAGCACATACCTGTTACCAAAAGAGGTTCTTCTGAAAGTTTTTGGGTAATAACGGGAACTA
>JAAETN010000671.1 GCA_024228355.1 Maribacter sp.
AATTGTAGAAAACAAGAACATCGCAGTTTCATGATTGATTCCCAAGAGCATACTAAGTACGTTGAGTTACGTTGGCTCATAAAAATGGCTTGGCGCGATGGTAAAGCCAGTAGCAAAAGGTTAAGCCTCTTTATGGCGTCGATTGTTCTAGGTATTGCTGCAGTCGTTTCAATTCAATCATTCAGTGAGAATCTTAAACAGAATATTCAACTGCAATCCAAAGAACTCATGGGTGCTGACTATCTTATTGATAGCAATCAATTACCCAATGAGAGAGTGATGACGATTATTGATTCTTTGGGCGGGGCAGAAAGTGAAGAGATTAAATTTGTTTCAATGGCCGCTTTCCCAAAAAGTAACACAACCAAATTGATTCAAGTTCGTGGTATCTCTGGGGAATTCCCATTTTATGGAGCCTTGGAAACTACACCAGATTCCGCCGGAAAAGAGTACGATAATGCAAATGGAGCATTGGTTGACGCGACAGTAATGCTACAATTCAATTTGCAAAAGGGGGATAGCGTTAAAATTGGAAATTTGACCTTTCCCATTGTCGGATCATTGAAATCCGCTCCTGGTAGTACGGCCATTTCCGCGTCCGTTGCTCCTCCGGTTATAATTCCACATCGTTTTATTGAAGCTACCGGACTTCTGCAAAAGGGAAGCCGTGTTGGGTACAATTATTATTTCGTGGCAAAGGGCGATACGGATTTGGAAGAATTGTACAAGGAAGTTGATCCAAAACTTGATCTTGAAAATGCTGATATGGATACCCATATTCAAACCAGTCAGCGTTTAGGGCGACGTTATGAAAATGTGGGTAAGTTTTTGAACCTTGTGGCTTTTATCGCTCTTTTATTGGGCTGCGTTGGTATTGCCAGTTCAGTGCATATTTATATCAAGGAGAAGTTGAGGTCGGTAGCGGTACTCAAATGTCTTGGGGCTACACGTAAACAAACTTTCTTGATTTACCTTATCCAAATTGTGGGGATTGGTTTCATTGGGGGACTTCTGGGTACTCTGGCCGGAGTACTATTACAGCAGTTTTTTCCAATTATTTTGCAAGATTTATTGCCTTTGGATATACAGATTACCTTATCAGTACAGCCCATGATTTTAGGACTTTTGTTAGGAATTTGCATGTCGGTTCTTTTTGCTTTGTCTCCCTTATTGGGCACTTGGTATATTTCTCCCTTGCAAGTATTGCGAGTTGAGGAAGAAGATAATACGAAACCTCGAAAAACATCCATTTTGGTAATGGTCGCAATCTTATTGTTTATCTATTTGTTTTCATTTTGGTTACTTAAAAGCTGGACCTTGGCCTTGGCTTTTGTGTTAGGTATTTTGGTGACATTTTCTGTATTGTCGGGAATCGCTGCTTTATTTATGAAGACCATAAAAAAGTTTTTCCCTACTTCTTGGGGCTTTATTGCCCGCCAAAGTTTACTTAATCTGTTTCGTCCCAATAACCAGACAATGGTATTGATTTTAGCTATAGGTGTGGGCACTTTTCTGATAAGTACGCTTTATTTTACAAAGGATATTTTATTGACCAAGACCACATTGGATGATAGTAATCAAAATCCCAATATTATTTTATTGGATGTACAATCCCATCAAAAAGAGGATGTCGTGAATAGCTTGGTACCCAAGGGGCTTCCGATCATAGATAACATACCTATAGTAACCATGAGGGTACACAGCATTAAGGGAAGACCGGTTAACCAAATGCGATCGGATACCATAACAACTATGAATAAATGGCTTTTGTACCATGAATTTAGGGTAACTTATCGAGATTCGTTGATTGCTTCGGAATCCTTGTTAGAAGGGAATTGGATTACAGAAAACAAAGCTGATGGACCCATTCCTATTTCATTGTCGGATAATGTGGCCGAGGATGCACTAGTAGGTATAGGTGACATAATTGTATTCAATGTACAAGGCGTACATATGGAAACTGTAGTTAGCAATATCCGCAAAGTAGATTGGGGCCGTATGCAATTGAATTTCTCAATCGTATTTCCGAAGGGAGTACTTGAAAATGCCCCTCAATTTAATGTGTTAACTACGAAAGTACCCGATAAAGAGACTTCGGCTCAATTACAACAGGAACTTGTGCGTAAATTCCCGAATGTTTCCATTATAGATTTAAGGCAGGTACTAACTATTGTCGAGGGCATATTGGATAAGATTTCATGGGCTATAAACTTTATGGCACTGTTTAGTATTTTCACCGGTATCGTTGTACTAATAGGCTCTGTTCGCAATAGTAAATACCAGCGAATAAAAGAAAGTGTGCTACTTAGAACTATAGGTGCACGAAGTCAGCAGATACTAAAGATAACCGCCTTGGAATATCTGTATTTGGGTGTATTGGGAAGCGGAATCGGTATTTTACTCTCATTACTGGGGAGTCAATTACTTGCGGTATTCGTTTTTGAGACTTCATTTGTACCATCTTTTGAGCCCTTTTTGATGCTTTTACCTGGGATTACACTCTTGGTGTTGATCATTGGTCTTATAAACAGTAGAAGTGTTATAAGCAGTCCTCCACTGCAGGTTCTCCGTAAGGAGGCAAAGTAAATTTTTGCAGATCCGTATTTAAGTTTTAACGGAAAGGAAAGAATTAATCGGAGAAATTCTTGTGGTCATCCTTTACATTAAAAAACATATTGTGACCGAATAATTAATTTTTCTGTTACTATTTCAATGATTTATTTCCGATTAAATGCAAAAAACATCGATAAAACGATATTTTGAATATGCATTTCCACCATGAAAACGTGCATTACATCGATAAAATGTCGTTTCATCGATATAAACATACCTTTGGTCGAATAAACGGCTAGTCGAAAAGATTCAGGTAGTTATCTAATAGAACTAAACAAATTAAAACTATGCGAACCCTTTTCTTTGTAATCTTATTTCTAATTATGGGCATAGTGTCCTACGCCCAAGACAATCGTCCAAATAATAAGGTACCTACAACAGAAAAGGGTTCAGCACTAGCTAATATTATTTTGCCAGTGCAACAACAGCATGGCACTATTTTTTATTACGAATTTAAGGATGCTAAAAGCAGCAGAACAGCAACTATCTACAAGAATAAGAGTACCAAGATTAAGAGGGCCTTATCGTTTATGACGAAAAGGGAAAGGCCAAAATTGGCTTAAGAAGTTTACACTCAAGAAGTTTGTCTCCATTCTGGATAAATCCCATCGACAATATCAAAGTATCAAAATAATAGGTGATAATCGAAACCAACACTATTCCAATAAGGTTCAAAACAAAATCTGTTTTGGCCATTTGAATTAAGGTAATCCTCTTACTATTACTACCAAATACGATCGCATTTGGTGGTGTTGCCGCCGGGCGTGTAGTGTTCAACGAAAAGTATCAGGTACAGGGCTACAAGTGGTGCAAGAATGAATAAAACATTTCGTCAAGTTTTACTAGTGGTTTCACTTAGATATTTTCTTCCGTTTGGCATTTGTTCCTGCTTTCGGGTTTTGCCATTTCCTTTTTAATTTCACATTTTGAAAACGGAAGTTTCTACGTGATTTGAAATCCAATTTGTTATAGTCAAAATGCACTTATATAGTTTCCATAGAAGAAACGGTAATTTATAATTACCGATAAAATCTAAAATAGCTTTAAAACCTGTATTCTTAACATCTCCACGAGCGAATTAATTCAAATTACAACCAGAAATAGTTCACTTAATTACCGACAAAATGCTATTACAATCGGTGAATTGAAATTGACCGTATAATTTTTCATCGAACAATTTCTACACTTTGTCCAAACTTTTCCCAATAACCGAAAAATAAGGGGTTTTCAGCGATTTTCAACCCATTCCTGTTCACATCTGGGGTTATCTTTATATAGCAAGACCCCAAGTCATGAAATCAATTTTAACCTTAATTCTTGTTCTTTTTATCGGTCTAACTGCGTTCGCGCAAAACACCAGCACCAATGATACAGTGGAACCTATTAAAATGGGTATTGTTTTGGATAGTAGGGTTATCACTACTAACGATACTGAAGAAATTAAGATTGATACAGAAAAAAGCGTTGCGCGTTTATACAAATTCAAAAATTCACGTGTAAAGAAAGCTTTGGCATTCACAACAAAAAAAGATAAACCAAAATTAGCTTAATATCAAAATAACGAACGCTTCCCATAGGCGTCTTCTAAAACCTACTTATTATGATACTTTTTATTCTATTGATTCCAGTTGCTTTGTTTATTGTTAATGGAATTGTTTTTCCTAAAACGAAAGGTTTTTTGCAGCCTATTAAAGTACAGGTACGGAAATAATGCTTATAAATAAAAAAAAACACCCTTACTTGATAGTGTAAGAGTGTTATTATATTTAAACAATTGTCGTTTCCAGATCTTACTCCTTGATTCCTGGTTGTAAAATCTTATAATTCGATTTTTTCTTTTCGGTAGTAACCATATCCTTCACCTCCTTTAATAGAGCCTTGGCATCATAGATGATTCCGTCTTTTATAGTGTACTTGACACCACCTACACGAACAACTTCATTATCCCCGGTCAATTTAATTGCACCGGTACCATATAATACCTTCAAATTTTTAAGGGGATTTTCCTCAACCACTACAAAATCTGCCAACTTACCTACAGTTACACTACCAATTTTATCGGCCATACCCAAAGCTTCAGCTCCATTTAATGTAGCAGAACGAATAATCTCCATTGGATGGAAACCTGCTTCGCGCAGTAACTCTAATTCACGTACATAAGCAAAGCCATACAGTTGGAAAATAAACCCTGAGTCAGAACCTGCGGTTACCCGACCTCCTCGGTTTTTATATTCATTTATAAAGGTCATCCAAAGTTTATAGTTCTTTTTCCAGGCCACTTCTTGTTCTGTACCCCAATCGTGCCAATACGAACCATGGGATATTTTGCTAGGCTGATAAAATTCCCATAATGAGGGTAGCGTATAGTCCTCGTGCCATTCGGCTCTTCTTGCGCGTTGTAGATCACGACTAGCTTCATATATATTGAATGTGGGATCAAGTGTAAAATCCAATGCTAGAAGTTCATCCATTACCGCATTCCAGTGCTCTGAATAGGGTTTAGCAGCCTGTTTCCATAATCGGCCTGCCTCTTCAAATCTATGCTGTTCGTTATTGTAGTTATAATCTAGCGGATAGTCCTGAACAGTTCTATCCTCAAACAATGCTTCAGGTAGACCATACCAATGTTCCATCGTTGTTAATCCAGCGCGGGCCGAGTGAAGTACATTCCATCTTGCAACATTTAATTGTGCATGATGGCAGGCCGAACGTAGCCCCAATTTTTTATTTTCTCGCAAAGCAGCATCCATAATCTCTGGTTCAGCTCCGAAGAATTTTATGCCATCTGCTCCTTTTTTTGCGTTATTTCGAACCCATTCACGGGCCATTTCCGCGGAAGTTATTGGACCGCCATCGCCTTGTCCAAATCCAGTATAAGCTAATATTCGAGGAGCAACGATTTCATTCTTTGCACTTTTTCGTTTTAGATCTAATGTATAATCAACACCACGTCCGCTAGGTTCACGGACCGTGGTTATCCCATGACCCATCCATAGTCTAAAAACATATTCGAAATCAGCACCTTGGGGATTTCCACCAATATGTCCGTGCATATCCACAAAACCGGGCATTAAATACATACCAGTACAATCGAGTTCCTTACCTCCAGCCTTCAACAGTGGTCGTTTGTCTTGCTTGATAGCGACGCCAGGGTAACCAATAACTTGTATTTTTTTAATGATATTATTCTCAACCACTATGTCTATTGGACCTTGTGGCGGAGCCCCATTACCGTTTATGAGCATTACCCCACGAATAATCAATTGAGAGTGTGGACCATCTCCTGAAGCACTTTGGGCAAATAGGTTTACACCACATAAAAGTATAGCAGCTAAAAGAATCTTATTTATTTTCATTTGTATGGTTAGTATTAGAGGTTCTGAGCTATAGGTTAATCCCTTGATGGAACACTGATTTTATTACCTAAAAACAGCGCATTCAAAAAGAGGCGATTGGTGCCATACCATGAACCCCTAAAATTGGGATTGTCAGCAAACAAAATTACCCTACCGGCGCCTATTTTACTTACGACCAAAGAAGCTGACGGTTTTAAGTATTCTTCCATATTTTTCTCGGTGATGAATCCGTCTATATGTGGGTTTGAAGCATATTTACCGACAGTGGCATATTCGTTTTTACTAGGGGTTAACCAAACAGTATTGTTTTTATAAACGGGAATGGCCTTGTCATGATATCCAAAGGCTAGGGGATGCGTTGTATCAATATCCACTTTTAGAATTACACCGCCAACACCTTCCTTTCCTAGATTTTCCCGGGCATCGACATAGGGTTTACGAACAATTGCTGCTGTGGTGTCTTTTTCAGGTTTGGTCAATTTTTCTTTTACCAATTTTTTGTCTATTGCCCATTTTGATGCTGTGCCAATTGTAATTAGTGTATTGCCCTTACTTACCCAAGTCTTGATTTTTGCCAATTGTTTTTCCGAAAAACTATATTTACCAGAAACCATTATCAAGGTCTTGTACTTATCCAAATTTGTCTTGGCGAAATTTCGCATTGGAATTTTAGTAATGGGCATATGCACACGAGTATCCAATAAATGCCATACCTCGCCTGCTTCGTAGGAACGTACACCATCACCAATAAGCATTGCAGCTTTAGGTTTTTTCAAGGCTCGAACATTGCTACTTCCCAAATCGATTCCTTTTAGATTATATCCAGAACTGACCCCAAACATGGGAACCTGATATTTTTTCTGAGCCTTTTGAAGCAGTTCATAAACGGTATTTGCATCTTTCTTTTGAAGACTTACTGGAATCACCAAAGCACCATAATTGAACGATTTTGAATCTGATCCTACTCTGGCGGTAAAGGGTTTAAAGGAAGAAGAGATCGTTAGACCGTTTCCTTGAAGATAATTCAGTACTGCAGGAGCATTATAATCATCCCAATCAACTATATATGCATAATTGGATTTCCGTACTGGGGAAACACTTACTAGATTATTCGTACTTGTAATTTTATCCCCCATGTTCAATGATGTCACGGGCCGATATTTCATATTGTAGAAATTACCTACCGACCAAGCTGAAGCATCATAATAAACACTGTCTCGGTATTTTGAATAGGTCTCGAACATAGTTTGAACCATTCTGTATTGGGGCTGTTTCGTAGGTACAACGAATTTATTCCCTGATTTGTAAACATCGATTTTATGTAATAATAATTTATCAATGAAGGCCTTATTTCGATTTTGGTCATGAGTATCACCAAAAGTATAGCCTTTGATCTTGCTTTTAACAGATTTGACAATGGCACTTTTAAAGAAATCTTGCTGGTATTTTCGCATGTATGCCTTGTTCTTAACAGCCGTTTTTACTGTGGTAATACTTGATGTGAACTGATTGCGAATCGTGAACGGAAATGTAATCTCTCCAAAAGTAGTTGTCTGTTTATGGCCTCTTGAACTTGCCTGTTCAAACAATAATCCCAATCCGCCTTGTAGATCAGGGTAGGAAGATCCATAACCCGGATATGTGCCATCAAATATTTCCTTTGTAAAATAGAAACTACCAATACTGTCTAGGGCTTTGGCAAATTGTGCCCCGAACATATCGTTGAGGTCTTCATAATTTTCCTTGGGCATTATCGGGTCTAGTGAACCGTTGGTTTTCATAGGTTCAAAAAAATAGGAACTTTGTGAACCCATCTCATGAAAATCGGTAACCACATTTGGGTACCATTCATGGTACCAGGTTAATTTCCCTCTACTTTCAGGATTTATCCCCAAAAGCCAATCACGGTTAAGGTCGAACCAATAATGATTCGTACGCCCTCCTGGCCAATATTCATTATGTTCTGCATCTTGAGGGTCTGCTACAAGCGGATTCCCCTGATACGTATTGGCATATTGGGTGTGACGATCACGGCCATCAGGATTAATTGTTGGATCCAAAAAGACCACCGCATTCTTTAGATAACCCATAATTTCAGGATTGTTGGAGGCAGCAAAAGTATAGGCCGTTAGCATAGCAGCTTCAGAGCTCGAAGGCTCATTGCCATGTACATTATAGGCCAGATTGATAAAAATAGGAACATCACCATAGTTTGAAACGCTACCATTTGGATCTATAAATGCTAAATGTTGTTTCTTCAGATTCTCAAGATTAGATAGATTTTCTGGACTTGTAATAGTCAGTATTACCAATTTTCGACCTTCATGGGTCTTACCATAGTAATGAATGGAGGCCCTGTCAGATACTTCAGCAAGTTTTTCCAAATAGGAAACAATTAAGTCATGGCGTGTATGGTGTTCCCCAATACTATAACCTAAAAATTCTTCTGGTGATGGAATATTGGTATTAAAAGGATGGAATTTCTTGACAAAATAGTCCTGACTGTACAGTGTTGAACCACAAAACAGTACTAAAAGCAATAATCTTTTGAGCATGGAAGGTTTTTTAGAATTAGTCGCTTAAATATAGGGAATAATACTAAAACTTTATCAGCGTAAAAAAGGAATAATTGAGCCTTAATTAGGATGATAGATAGAAGCTAAGCGACGGAATGCAATTGCTGCCCGACCTCCGAGAATCTGACAATGTAATTTGTGCCTTTCTTGGTAGAATCTTTGTTTATAGTTCCTTTTAATTGCCGGGCCAGATTGTGAATTAATTTTAAACCGAGCGATTTGGTTGTTTTATGGTCAATAGTATCCGGGAAGCCAACACCATTATCCCCTATGTGTAAAACATAATCATGGTTCTTCTCTTGTCTTATGGCAATATTGATCTCACCTTCATTCTCATCGGTAATACCATATTTTAAGGCATTTGTTATGGCCTCATTAATTAAGAGACCTAAAGGAATAGCAGTGTCTATGCCCAATTTTATTTCAGGAATGTCAATATTGAGTTTTACTTTGTTATCCACTCCTTTTATTGATCGAACAAGGAATTCGCTTAATTCCTGCACATAGGATTTATACTCGATTTTGGAAAGGTCATCGCGCATATATAACATTTCGTGAACCATGGCCATTGAGATTACCCGATTCTGACTGCTTTTTATGATACTTTTCATTTTTTTGTCCTCAATACTTCTTGATTGAAGGCTCAATAGGCTAGATACCGTTTGTAGATTGTTTTTTACCCTATGATGAACTTCGCGAAGTAGAGTTTCCTTTTCATTGATTCGTTTTTCAATTTCGCTTCTTGATTTATAAAGACTGTGATGGGCCTTTAAAAGGTTCTTACCCAAAACGCCTCCTAAAAGATATACTGAGAACAGAATACTTAAAAAGCTGAAAAGACTACGGGAGGGTTCTGGAACCATATTTTCTGCAAAAGTATAATCTGGAAGACTTTCAATATATAATAGGCAGATAATCAACATGTTAATATACAGGTATGTTTTCCCATACGACTTTGAAGTTACATAACCCGTGAAAACAATAAGTGCCAATACGAAAATAAACGGACTATTGATTCCACCGCTGAACAGTGTTATCAAGGTTGCACATATGAGTGCAACAATAGAAGTAATGTTATAGGTTAATGCTAAATTGGTGTGCGATTTGTAGGCAATTGTGTTAATTAGATTAATTGCTCCAAATCCAAAAAACACATAGGGTAGGATTTCATTTACATTTAGAACATATAGACAAAGTAATCCAAAAATTATCGCGAAAATTGAGGAAAAGTAATTTACCCTCAATGTTATTTTGACTTTATCCTTTAAGCGATATTCGTCTCTGACCGGCGTTTTCATGATAAAATGTTTATTGCTCATTAATCGAGAATCACACTTTGGTTTTGGAAGGAAATTCCTTAAAAAAACAAGGTTATTTATGGTAAAGCTAAATATGTTTTGCAATTAAATCAACAACAAAGCATAAAATATGGTCACCGTAACTATTTTTTTGGGCAGAAGATATGTTTAACTTCTTTCAATTTTAGGTACTAAGTCAGTTAGGTCTTCAATTTTAATTGGAGTTCCATTTTCAATACTTCGCCGCGCGGCGATACCTATGAGGATTGACATGGCACCATCTCTTACCCCAGCTGTTCTTCCATAGGGATCGGTAATTTCCGGATTTTTGAAAATCTTATCATGGAGTCTTTTATCCCCGCCTCCATGACCACTTTTTTCCAATCCTACATTTATCGTTTTATGTTCTGACCAAAGTTTATGCAGGATCAAGGGCTCAAACTGCATTTCTTCGGCATTGGTCTGTTCCATTTCCTTGGCATGTTTTTCAGCTTCACTTATTGTCAGGTTTTTGTTATACGGAATGTCTTGCCAGGCTTCAATTCTTCCCTCCGTACCATTGAACGCTACACGCCATCCTTCAAACGGGGAATACGTAGTGAGCGAATAGTTCAGAATTGTATTGTTGGTATATTTTACTTGAGCCGACATTTTATCGAAAATATCAATCTCATCCCTAAAAAGGCAATTATCCCGAATGTACCCATCATGTTCCTCATTGTCGACATACAATGCCATTGAGCGTTTGTCCTTGGTTATGTCCCAGTAAAAATCACAATTCGATGCATGCTTGCAGTCACGGCAATTTTTTCCACGGAAGGTCCCATTTTTCCCGTAGAATTCCAGATCGCCATAAGCAAAGACTTCATTGGGTTCAGAGTTTATCCACCAATTTAATAAATCAAAATGATGGGTGGCCTTATGTACCCAAAGTGAACCCCCACTATTCATTTGTCCATGCCAACGTCTAAAGTAAGAAGCACCGTGATAGGTGTTTAAATACCAATGAAAATCTACGGAAACCAATTTCCCTATGGAATTATTGGCTAATAATTCCTTGATTTTAGTTGCATAAGGGCTCCATCTATAATTGAAACCTACAATAAGATTTTTATTGGATTTTTTCTCGGCATCCAATATGGCCTGACATTTGGTTTCGTCAGTGGTCAACGGTTTTTCGGTTAGGACATCACAGCCCATCTCGAGGCCCTTTATAATGAATTCATGATGTGTGGAATCTTTGGTTGTGACAATGACCAAATCGGGATTTGTCGTATTTACCATATGTTCAAAATCATCGAAAGTAGGACAAGATGTCCCTATATACTTTTTTCCATAGGCCAATCGCCCAGGGTTATTGTCACAGAGTCCAACAAATTCCAAAATATCTGAATATTCATCCACAAGACGTTTTCCCCAGAAAGAGGTGCCTCGTATACCTGTTCCGACAAGCGCTATCTTTAATTTCCTTGAATCATTGAAATTAAAAGAACTTAGAGGAAAGGCAGTTGTAGCTGCCAGCATACTAATTGAGGAAAGGAATTTACGTCGGGTAGTTTTCATTTTTAAGAGTTTTGTCCATTTAAAGATATAGATAGAATTTAAGTAAAAAAAATGGCGACCAATTGGTCGCCATTTATTATTTTATAATTGAAATCCCTAGTCTTCGGTCAATACCCATTCCCCCTTATCTATAAGTGGTTCGGCTTGTTTGTATTTTACGGTTTTGCTTTCTCCCGACATCACATTTTTTATAGTGACCCGCTCGTTACGGCCAATTTTAGGTCTTTCACGTACAATAGTTTCCGTAACTTGAGGACGTTGCCCCTGGGTTTGTCCTGCAGCCCTATTTCTTGCCGCCAACTCATCACTATTAGGAATTTCGGCCTTGCTTGTCTTTAAGTTTTCTTTTGGCCTTCTTACTTCACGTGCATTTTGAATCTCATTGGGACTTTCTGTTGGTAATTCCCCTTTGAACAAGAACGATACGACCTCCTTATTCACCTTGTCGATCATACTTTTGAAAAGTTCAAAAGCCTCGAATTTATAAATCAACAAAGGATCTTTTTGTTCGTGAACCGCCAATTGCACCGATTGCTTTAATTCATCCATTTTACGCAAATGGGTTTTCCAAGCATCATCTATTATCGCAAGGGTAATATTCTTCTCAAAATCAGTCACTAATTGGGTACCGTTTGAATCATAGGCATCCTTAAGGTTTGTAACCACGTTTAAGGTCTTTATTCCATCTGTAAAAGGGACCACAATGCGCTCAAATTTATTGGAGTTATCCTCATATACCTGTTTAATCACAGGAAAAGCAGTAGCCGCATTACGCTCTATCTTTTCTCGGTAATGTTCATATGCCGCTTTATAGATAGTATTTGAAATATCCTGAACAGGTAATTTCCCAAATTCTGCTTCGGTAATCGGTGAAGTGATTGAGAAATACTTTATCAATTCAAATTCAAAATTCTTGTAATCCGAGGCCGCCTTGTTTGTATCTGTGATAACCTCACAAGTATCATAAACCATATTGGCAATATCAACCTTCAATCGTTCACCTTGCAATGCATGGCGTCTACGCTTATAAACAACCTCGCGCTGCGCATTCATTACATCATCATATTCCAACAATCGTTTACGAACTCCAAAGTTGTTTTCCTCCACCTTTTTCTGAGCACGTTCTATTGATTTTGTCATCATGGAATGTTGGATTACCTCACCCTCTTCCAAGCCCATTTTATCCATCATCTTGGCTACGCGGTCCGAACCGAATAAACGCATAAGGTTATCTTCCAATGAAACGTAAAATTGTGAGCTTCCTGGATCACCTTGACGCCCTGAACGACCTCTTAACTGCCTATCCACACGTCTTGAATCGTGACGCTCTGTACCAACAATCGCTAAACCACCAGCTTTTTTAACTTCATCAGACAATTTAATATCGGTACCACGACCTGCCATGTTGGTTGCGATTGTAACCACACCTGCATAACCAGCTTCAGCAACAACATCGGCTTCCTTTTTGTGCAACTTGGCATTCAAGACGTTGTGTGGTACTTTTCGAATGTTCAACATTCGAGACAATAATTCTGAAATCTCTACTGAAGTTGTCCCAATAAGTACGGGTCTTCCGGCATGGGATAAATTTGTTACTTCGTCTATTATGGCGTTGTATTTTTCACGCTTTGTTTTGTAAATCAAGTCATTTCTGTCATCACGAGTAATGGGTCTATTGGTCGGAATTTCCATTACATCCAACTTATAGATTTCCCAGAATTCACCAGCTTCCGTGATAGCGGTACCAGTCATACCAGCCAGTTTTTTGTACATTCTAAAGTAGTTCTGTAGCGTAACTGTCGCGAAAGTTTGGGTCAATGCCTCAATTTTCACATTTTCCTTGGCTTCTATGGCTTGGTGCAATCCGTCTGAGTAGCGACGTCCATCCATAATACGACCAGTTTGTTCATCTACGATCATTACCTTATTTTCCATGACCACATATTCAACATCCTTTTCGAAGAGTGTATATGCTTTAAGTAATTGGCTCATGGTATGAATACGCTCACTCTTAACGGTGAAGTCCTTGAAAAGCTCTTCTTTGAGTTCCGCCTCTTTTTCAATTTCAAGACCTTGGTTTTCAATCTTGGCTATTTCACCACCAATATCTGGCATTACAAAGAAATCCCTATTCTGTTCCCCTGAAATATAATCTACACCTTTATCGGTCAGTTCTATTTGATTGTTTTTCTCATCAATAACAAATAATAGGTCTTCATCTACCTTCGGCATTTCCCTATTATTGTCCTGCATATAGAAGTTCTCTGTCTTCTGTAATAGTTGTTTAACCCCTTCCTCACTTAAAAATTTAATAAGTGCCTTATTTTTGGGCAAGCCTCTGTAAACGCGAAGCAGTAAAAACCCACCTTCTTTGGTATCTCCTCCAGCTATGGCTTTTTTGGCTTCAGCTAAAACTCCTGTTAAATGCTGTCTTTGTCTTTGGACAATATCACCAACCTTGGGTTTAAGCTCATTAAATTCATGACGATCACCCTCCGGCACTGGACCAGAAATAATCAATGGTGTACGGGCATCATCGACCAACACAGAATCGACTTCATCAACAATGGCATAATGATGTGGCCTTTGCACTAAATCCTTAGGCGTGTGTGCCATGTTATCACGTAAGTAATCAAAACCAAATTCGTTATTGGTACCATAGGTGATATCTGAATTATATGCTGCTCTACGACCTTCTGAATTAGGTTTGTGATGGTCTATACAATCTACAGATAGCCCATGGAATTCAAATATTGGCGCCATCCAGGCACTATCCCTTTTGGCCAAATAATCATTAACGGTTACCAAGTGTGCACCATTGCCTGAAAGTGCGTTGAGGTACATGGGCAGGGTCGCTACCAAGGTTTTACCTTCACCGGTCTGCATTTCTGCAATCTTTCCTTGATGTAATGCAATACCACCGATGAGCTGAACATCGTAATGCACCATATCCCAGGTAACTTCTTTACCCGCGGCATCCCATGAGTTTTGCCATATGGCCTTATCACCATCCAAAGAGACGTATTCCTTATCGCCTGAAAGCTTTCTGTCGAATTCAGTTGCAGAGACTTCCAGTGTTTCGTTGGCAACGAATCTTTTGGTTGTTTCCTTAACCACAGCAAAAGCTTCAGGTAGAATATCGTTTAAGGTATTTTCCGATATTTTATAAGCTTCTTCCTTTAGTTTGTCTATTTCGGCATAAATATCCTCATTCTTGTCAATATCGGTCGAGGTATGAACTTGCTCAGTTAACTCAGCAATCTTATCGTCTAATTCTTGGCGGTCTGCTTTTATCCTTAGTTTGAATTCCGTTGTTTTCGCTCTAAGATCATCTATGCTTAAACTTCCCAAAACGGATTCGAATGATTTTATTTGATTAAGGATGGGCTGCAGCTCCTTTACATCTTTTTTTGATTTGTCACCGACAAACGCTTTCAGCACCGAATTTAAAAAACTCATATTTTTTATATTATATTGAAAGTTGCTTGAACATAGCTCATTGAACTTTAAAAGACTATTTCATAATGTACCCCTCGAAAGGCAATGCTTGGATAAAGCAAAAGGTATTCCAGATTGTGATTTCTTCCAGAATGACCCATATTACTGCCAAATTTACCGAGAACATACCTTTGTCCGTACATTTACATGCGAAGTTAACATTTTGAAAGCTATTTTCTTCCTTTTTCTTGGAGTAGAAAATCTAATAAAATCATAAAAAAAAGCCTCCGAGGAGACTTTTTTGTTTTACTTGATAAACATATTAATATTCATCCTCATTCCAGAGGTAATCTTCTTCAGTTGGGTAATCTGGCCAAATTTCTTCGATGGACTCGTAAATTTCACCGCCCTCTTCCTCCATTGACTGTAAATTCTCTACAACCTCCAAAGGTGCTCCGGTTCTAATGGAATAGTCGATTAACTCGTCTTTGGTAGCTGGCCAAGGTGCATCACTTAAATAGGATGCTAGTTCTAATGTCCAATACATGGTAATAAATTGATTTTATAATTTTTGCAAAAGTAATTTTTATCTTGATATAGCCAAGAAATTTTCCAATTATTTCTGCATTAATAGTTTGATAACGGATAAAATCAGAATTTATTAGCCCTTTTTTTTAGGAATCCATTTGATTTCATCCGCTTTCAAATCCTTAGACAACTTTCGTGCCAAGACAAATAGGAAGTCTGAAAGACGGTTAATGTAAGACATTACATTCTCATCAAATGGTTCTTTTTCGAAAAGTTGGGTAGCCATCCGTTCACCTCTTCGGCATACGGTGCGGGCAATATGACAGTAAGACACGGTTGTATGCCCGCCTGGAAGTATAAAATGGGTCATTGGTGGCAAAGAAATGTTCATTGCATCCATTTCTTTTTCCAATAAATCAATATCAGAAATATTTATTTTTGGAATATTGAGCCGTTCTTCCCCGCTTTTTAACAGGGCTTTATCAGGATCAGTGGCCAAAACGGCCCCAACCGTAAAGAGCTTATCCTGGATAATGGATATTATCTTTTTGGAATGATCATCAATATCTTGGTCGCGTATTAAACCCAACCAAGCATTCAATTCGTCAATAGTCCCATAACTATCAATTCTAATGTGGTTTTTTGAAACACGGGTACCTCCAAATAAGGACGTAGTGCCCTTATCTCCGGTTTTGGTATAAATTTTCATTTAAATCTTTCTTGTTCTAGGGTTTAATTCTTTCTCTTTTTACTGTCTTCACGATGGTAACCATCCATAAACTTTTTTGACCTTCTTCTTTTGGATTTGTTCCTATTGTATATTGTGATAAACAGATATATTACAAAAAGTACACCGAGAACTGTATAAATTGGATACTCCATAACATTAATATTAGATTCCCGCCCGTATCTGCCATTCCAAAGGCAGGTTAGCCAATAGACAGGGTCAGGAATTCATTATTATTAAAGTTACGGGTTTAAATCCTAATTCTAAAATGTTCCTTTGTCTGTTCTTTCCTGAAAAACAGTACTCCACAATGAAACATATCTATTGAAACGGTCACTTTTTCATTATCCTTCAATAACTCCCAAAGATTGCTATTTTCTTGGTTTTGATGAATATTTTTTATCAATATCATACTGTTATTGTGATATGATTCAGCTTTCATAATTAGAGTTGATATTTCCATATTCGGCCACTCGAAATAGCTAATGTCATAGGGTTTATGATTAAAATCGATATGGGTAAAAGTACTTTTAACCAAGTTTTGAACATGCCTATTTCTAGAAACTATATGCACGCTTTTTGCTTTATAATGCGAAATGCTTTTAACTAGGGTCCGAATCGTTTTGGTCCCCTTGAAGTCAGACTTTTTATATAAGCATTTTGTAACGAAGTCATATATAAATGGGGAATGGATACCATATTGATTGGTTGAAGTGAAAAGGAATTTTATATATGTTATGATTCGATAAAACATACATCATCTTACTTATCTATTATCCTTCTAACATTGCGGAAAGCTCAAACCAGCGTTCGGTCTTTACTTCGATGGTTTCCGATAGTTCTTTGAGTTCAATTGACAAAGCATCAATATCCTCACCAGAAAGGCCACTCTCTGTAAATCTATGTTGAACTTCTTCTTTTTTTTCTTCCAATTTTTGGATTTCTTTTTCAAGTGATTTATGTTCCTTTTGTTCCAAATAGGAAAGTTTGGCTGCCCTATCCGCTTTTTTCCAAGAATTCTTGGTTGCCCGGTTTTCTTGAACCTTATTTTTTGTGGCCCTATTTTCAATCACAGCACTATCCTCATAGGCCCTAAAGTCTGAATAATTACCGGGGAAATCCTCAATGACCGCATCACCTCTAAAAACAAATAAATGATCCACTATCTTATCCATAAAGTAACGATCGTGGGATACCACCAAGAGGCAGCCCGGAAAATCCAGTAGAAAACTCTCCAACACATTGAGGGTAACTATATCCAAGTCATTCGTTGGTTCATCCAATATCAAAAAATTTGGATTTTGGATCAGAACCGTGCATAAGTAGAGTCGTTTGCGTTCGCCACCGCTTAATTTTTCGACAAAATCATACTGTTTTTTTCTATCGAAAAGAAAACGTTCCAATAATTGTTGGGCAGAAATCTGTCTGCCTTTTTTTAAGGGAATATAATCCCCAAACTCCCGAATAACGTCTATAACCTTTTGCCCTTGTTTAATGGCTATTCCTTTTTGCGTATAGTATCCAAACTTAATGGTGTCGCCAACAACAACTTTACCTGCATCAGGTTGATCTAAACCGGCAATGATGTTAAGGAATGTTGATTTTCCCGTACCGTTTTTACCAATAATTCCAACTCGTTCGCCTTTGGTGAAGGTGTATTCAAACTGATTTAGAAGAGGTTTGTCTGGATAAGATTTGGATATTTTATGAAGCTCAAGGATTTTACTCCCAATACGCTCCATATTAATCTCCAGTTGAACCTCATGTGTCGCTCGTCGCTGATGCGCTTTTTCTTTAATTACCTTAAAATCATCAATTCTAGACTTGGATTTCGTTGTCCTAGCTTTAGGTTGACGTCGCATCCAGGCTAGTTCTTTCTTATATAGCAATTTCGATTTGTGCTGTTCAACAGCCTCTTGTTCAATTCTGGCTTCTTTTTTTTCTAAATAGTACGAATAATTGCCTTTGTAAGGATATAGTTTACCATTGTCCAATTCAATGATCTCATTGCAAACGCGTTCCAAGAAATAGCGGTCGTGGGTAACCATGAACAAGGTCAAGTTTTCCTTTGCGAAATATTGCTCTAACCATTCGATCATTTCCAAATCCAAATGGTTGGTAGGTTCGTCCAATATTAACAAATCAGGTCTGTTAATTAGTGCATTCGCCAAGGCTAGACGTTTTTTTTGCCCTCCGGAAAGCAACCCTACCTTAGCGTGAAGGTCTTCTAGTTTTAGTTTGAAAAGTATCTGCTTGTATTGGGTCTCAAAATCCCAGGCATCAAAACGATCCATAGCCTCAAAGGTCTTTTGGTATGTTTCTACGTCCTCAGGATTTTCCAAGGCTTTTTCGTAAGCTAAAATGACCTTGAGCACCTCATTGTCAGAAGCAAAAATAGTCTGTTCAACGGTTAAATCTGGATTCAACTCTGGTTCCTGCTCTAAAAAAGATACTCGCATACCTTTTCTATAATTCACTAGACCCGAATCTGGAACATCCTTACCTGAAAGGATATTCAAGATAGATGTTTTTCCATCGCCGTTTTTGGCAATCAACGCGATTTTCTGATCCTTGTTAACCCCAAATGAAATATTCTCAAAAAGGATAAGCTCACCATATGATTTAGCTATATTTTCAACTGATAGAAGGTTCATTTAGTTGTAGGGGTGATTTGTTTCCTGTTAGATTGATATAGATACGCATATCTGGCCCCCAATGCCAATAAAATTGGAGCAATTACAGGTGAGAAAACCTGGACTCCAAGAATCCATAGAATAAAAGTCACGATAAGCATAAATAGTAAAATCAACAAATAAACTATTATCCAATTGGTGAAAGTTCTATTTCGTAAAACCAAGAATGCAAGATTAAGATTTAAAGGAAAGGCCCATAAAATATTGAAGTTGCTCGCGGTTGCCGTATGGTCGGTCAAAAACCAGAGAAAAAAGATAACCACACCTGCAATTCCGGTAGTGAGTAATAGACCAAAATCCAACCACTTACCTCTCTTCTTATTCTTATAGTCATTATAGGTGATTACAAAAACCAATACCATGAAGGCCAATGACCAAAATAGAGGAGTCAATATAAAATTACTATTGTTGTTTTTTGGTTCGGGTTGATATATGGAAACTTCTTTGGGAGCCAGAAGATGGGCACCTAATTTAGAAGTATTCAATTGTTTCATTATGTATAGCGGCAAGAACATATGTTCTTTGGGTGTGGCCAAATCATCAATGACAGCACCTAGGGCAAGATCAATGCCAAATGCAGACCATGAATTGGTCGGCATATTCTGATGGATGAGTTCGCGATGGGTAAATTGTTCTTTAAGGTAATCTTCATCCAATTTCAAATTATTTCCAAATACAGCATTAAGCACATCCCATATTTTAGTTGAACAGTTATTGTAGAAAAAGTCGTATTGATAAGCTCTGTTTTCCGGGAGATAATTATGCTCTAAAAATTGGAACAATTCATTTCTTTCACCTTGGGACAGTTGCATTACCTGTTCATTTACCCAACGCTTATCATATTTATATTCTTGGATAAAATTTGAGTAACGCTGACGGGCAAGGGTATAGTCTAACTTGCCTTTGGCGAACTTACCATAGAAATTCTTAGTTTTAAAATCAAAGACACCATAGTTATAGACCACATCTATCCCAACTGCTGGATCCTGCACCCTAAAGGCACTATGCCCGAATGTGGAATATAATTGATCTCCAGTTCCGCAAGTCAAAACACTTATTTTGGACAAAGGTGATAATTCCGGAATTTGGGAGTAACCTGCTATTGAAAGCAAAAGAAAAAGAAAGACCAATAGCTTTTTTAACGGCATAATAAGTTGATGAAATTGTTCAGTGGCAAATATCTGAATAAAAAGTGGGACGAAAACAAATCATGGAAATTTGTATTATTTTTACATAAACGACCAATCCATGAAGCGCCATATACCTAACCTAATTACCTTAATGAATTTATTCTGTGGATGTGTTGCTGTTGTTTTTGCAGTCATGAATCAGTTGGAGTTGGCTGCTTTTTTTGTTTTTCTAGGGATAATTTTCGATTTTTTCGACGGATTAGCGGCGCGTATTCTTAATATTAAAAGTGAATTGGGCCTTCAGTTGGATTCCTTGGCAGATATGGTCACTAGCGGACTCGTTCCTGGCATTGTAATGTTTCAGTTATTGGGAATGTCGATGAGTGGCGGATGGAATGTTGACTTATCCTCTGAGGCTGCAAACGACACTTTTTGGATTGGACTTAAAGTAGCACCTTTACCCTTTCTGGGTTTTTTGATCACATTAGCTTCTGCATATCGCCTGGCGAACTTCAATGTGGATGAAAACCAGGTCAGTACCTTTAAGGGGCTGCCAACTCCCGCGAATGCTTTGTTGATAATATCATTGCCATTGATTCTTTTATACCATAGCAATGACCTATTGAACAGTATTATTCTAAATCAATGGTTTTTAATAGGGGTTACTATATTAAGTGCCTATTTATTGAATTCAAAAATTGAATTGTTCGCCTTGAAATTTGAAAATTGGAATTTTAAGGATAATTCGCAGCGCTACTTATTTATCATCGTTAGTTTGGTTCTCCTCATGACAATGAAATTTTTGGCCGTACCTGCGATCATAGCTTTTTATATCTTGAGTTCTTTGGTAGGCAATATGGGAGCAAAAACAAGTTGAAACATTAAAAATCCAACTTCTTTTTACGCAGTTCAAAGTTTTGGCCTAGATAGACCTTACGTACCATTTCATCTGCGGCAAGGTCTTCAGGAATACCAGATTTTAAAATCCCACCCTCGAACATTAAATAAGAACGCTCGGTAATTGCCAAGGTTTCCTGTACGTTGTGATCTGTTATAAGAATGCCAATGTTCTTATCTTTCAGGTGTGCAACAATACGTTGTATATCCTCTACTGCAACGGGGTCAACACCAGCAAAAGGTTCATCCAATAATATGAATTTAGGGTCAGTGGCAAGTGCACGGGCAATCTCTGTTCTTCGACGTTCCCCACCCGAAAGTAAATCGCCTCTATTTTTTCGAATATGACTAAGGCCAAATTCCTCAATGAGCGATTCCATCTTCATATGTTGCTCTTTCTTGCTAAAATTAGTGAGCTGTAATACACTCAATATGTTTTTCTCAATGCTTAATTTTCGAAATACAGAAGCTTCCTGTGCCAAATATCCAATTCCGTTTTGAGCTCTTTTATACATGGGGAATTTTGTAATCTCCGTATCGTTTAGATATATTTTTCCTTCATTGGGTTTAATGAGTCCGACGATCATGTAAAAACAAGTGGTTTTTCCTGCACCGTTGGGCCCAAGTAATCCAACGATTTCACCTTGGTTTACTTCCAAGGAAATACCCTTTACTACTTGTCGCCCTCTATAGGCTTTCATTATCTTCTCTGCTCTAAGCTTCATCCCTGGGTCAATATATTCTTATAAAAATCACTCAAATCTAAATCTTATAAGTGGGCAATGGATTTTTATTCACGTTTTTTAACCTTTCTTAACTTTTGTAGCCAGTTTAGCCTCTTTCTTGGCTTCACGTTTCAATACCATTTTAGAAATGTAAATGCTTATTTGATATAAGACCAATACTGGTACAGCAACGATTATTTGACTAGCAACATCCGGAGGGGTGATTACGGCAGACAATATCAGAACAATAACCAGGGCAATTTTTCGATATTTTTTCATTATCTCTGGTGTAATCAATCCTACCTTGGTTAAGAAGAATATAAGAATAGGCAATTCGAACAATATCCCACAAGCTATTACTGCTGACCTTACGGTGGCAACATAGGATGCCAAGTCAAACTCATTCGTTACTTCTGCACTGACTTGGTAAGTACCCAAAAAGTTGATTGATAAAGGTGCGACAACATAGTAACCAAATAGAACACCCAAAAAGAAAAGGAAAGATGCAATTAAGATGAATCCTCTTGAATTGTTACGTTCCTTTTCTAATAACCCTGGACTAATAAATTTCCAAACTTCATAAAGAACATAGGGAAAACCAACAATAAATCCTGCCCATATCGAGGTCCAAATATGAGCGGAAAACTGGCCAGCCATCAAGCGGCTTTGTATGGTAAAAGGTAATTTGTCAGCACAGAAAGCAGAATCAAAACCAAGAAATGTGGCAGCTTTACAAAAGAATCGATAGGTGGGAAAATCCATTTTTTTTGGCCCAAAGAGTATCGTATCGAAAATGAACTCCCTCATCACGAAAGCCACACATGCAATAATAACAACGGCAAAAACGGACCGTATTAAATGCCATCTTAATTCTTCAAGATGGTCCAAAAAAGACATTTCGTTCGGACTTTTGGTCTCATCTTTAGCCATTATAGTATGCCTTCGTTAATTAGATTATGTAAATGTACCACTCCCTTGTAATCCTCATTTTGAACAGCTAAGAGCTGTGAAATACCATTGTCCTGCATTAGTTCAAGGGCAACAATGGCAAGTTTGTCGATATCTATGGTCTTAGGATTCGAAGTCATAATATCCTTGGCGGTCAGTCCATTGATATTTTCGTATTTGTTCAACATTCTACGAATATCGCCGTCCGTAACTATGCCAATTAATTTGTTGTTCTCAATTACTGCGGAAACACCTAACATTTTTTCAGAAATTTCCACTATAACTTTTCGAACATCGGTATCCAAATCAACCTGTGGTTTCAAATTGGTTTGTACAATATCATCTACCGTTAGGTAAAGACGTTTCCCAAGAGTGCCACCAGGGTGATATTTGGCAAAATCCTTGCTGCTGAATCCTTTTAATTCCAATAAACAAATGGCCAATGCGTCACCCATAACCAATTGGGCACTTGTACTCGTTGTTGGGGCCAAATTATTTGGGCAAGCTTCTTTTTCTACAAAGGTATTCAAGACAAAATTCGCCTGTTGGGCCAAGAAAGATTCTACATTCCCGGTCATGCCTATCAATGTATTGTTTCCTCTTTTAATTAAAGGAACCAGCATTTTAATTTCTGGAGTACTACCACTTTTAGAGATGCATACAACCACGTCATCTTCTTGAATAGTACCCAAATCCCCATGAATGGCATCACCGGCGTGCATAAAGATAGCGGGAGTACCCGTTGAATTCAATGTTGCGACAATTTTTGTGGCTATAATTGCACTTTTGCCTATTCCAGTAATTACGACCCTACCTTTTGAATCCAAAATACATTCGACCGTTTTGGCAAAATCATCATTGAGTAAGTCAGCTAAATTACCAATAGCTCTACTTTCGGTCTCAATGGTTTTTTTGGCTAGTTTAAGTATCGTTGCGGTATTGCTCAAGGTAATGAATATGTTATGAATTGTAATCCTAAAAGATAGTCCTAAATATAATTTTACAAAACTACATAAACTTAATTTTATAGAATAGTTTTAGTTTTTAAGGATCTTTGGGAACAATTTGTATGATAAATTAAAACGCCTTAACTTATACTTATATAAATGATTTGAGATGACTCATAGTCATTGAATTAGAAAATAGATGGTGAAACACGAAATGGGGCTCAACGACATGGACTTGCGCGCCTCGTTAAAAAAATATTTTGGTTTTTCCCAATTCAAGGGCCTTCAAGAAGATGTTATCAAGAATATTGTTCAAGGGAATAATACTTTTGTGATTATGCCAACCGGTGGCGGCAAATCCCTTTGCTACCAGCTCCCGGCCTTAATGCAAACGGGAACGGCGATCATCGTATCCCCTTTGATTGCTTTGATGAAAAACCAGGTTGATGCCATACGTGGTATTTCTTCCGAACATGGAATTGCCCATGTTTTAAATTCTTCTTTGAACAAGACTGAAGTTAAACAGGTAAAAGAGGATATAAGCAAGGGGGTTACAAAATTGTTGTATGTGGCCCCGGAATCTTTGACGAAAGAAGAATACATTGAGTTTTTGAGGTCAGTAGGGGTATCTTTTGTAGCTGTAGATGAAGCACATTGTATTTCTGAATGGGGGCATGACTTTAGGCCAGAATATAGAAACTTGAGATCAATAGTCAGTCGCTTAGGTGACAATATTCCAATAATTGGTTTAACAGCGACGGCAACTCCAAAGGTACAAGAGGATATCATTAAGAATTTGGGTATTACTGATGCAAAAGTTTTCAAGGCTTCATTTAATAGGGCTAATTTATTTTATGAAGTACGACCCAAAACAGCCAATGTAGATTCTGATATCATTCGTTTTGTAAAACAGAATTCAAACAAATCGGGAATTGTATACTGTCTAAGTAGAAAAAGGGTTGAAGAACTAGCTCAAGTATTGCAGGTAAATGGAGTTAGTGCTGTTCCCTACCATGCAGGTTTTGATGCCAAAACACGTTCCAAATATCAAGATATGTTCTTAATGGAGGATGTAGATGTCGTGGTTGCAACCATTGCATTTGGTATGGGAATAGATAAACCGGATGTTCGTTTCGTTATTCACCATGATATTCCTAAAAGTATTGAGAGTTATTACCAAGAGACTGGGCGTGCGGGGCGAGATGGTGGCGAGGGACATTGCTTGGCATTTTATTCGTATAAAGACATTGAGAAACTCGAGAAATTTATGTCGGGTAAACCTGTAGCAGAGCAGGAAATTGGAAACTCACTTCTTCAAGAGGTTGTTGCTTATGCCGAGACTTCGATGTCTCGAAGAAAATTTATGCTTCACTATTTTGGGGAAGAATTTGATGAGGTCAAAGGGGATGGTGCTGACATGGACGATAATGCGAGAAACCCAAAAGAAAAACAGGAGGCCAAGGAAGATGTATTGAAGCTTTTACGCACGGTTCAAGAGACCAACGAAAAATTCAAATCAAAGGAAATCGTCAAAACACTCACAGGTCAAATAAACGCACTTGTTTCCTCACATAAGGCCAATGAAAAGTCGATTTTTGGAATTGGTTCCGAGCAAAGTGAAAACTACTGGATGGCCCTTATAAGACAGGTCTTGGTGGCTGGTCTTATGAAAAAGGAAATAGAATTATACGGCATTCTGCATGTTACTACGAAAGGAAAGGAGTTTCTGGCTAATCCAACTTCATTCATGATGACCAAAGATCATGAATATAGTAAAGAAAGGGACGAAGCGATTGTAAGTGCTTCAAAAGGGGGAGTTTCTGATGAGAAACTTTTAAAGATTTTGAAATCACTTCGCAAAGCCCAGGCCCATAAATTAGGAGTTCCTCCCTTTGTTGTTTTCCAAGATCCATCTTTAGATGATATGGCATTGAAATATCCCATTTCCATGGAAGAAATGTTGAATATTTATGGGGTAGGTGAGGGCAAAGCAAGAAAATACGGGAGGCCATTCGTTGATGAGATTGCCGCTTATGTCGAGGAAAACGATATTGTACGTCCAGATGATCTGGTCGTCAAAAGTACTGGGGCCAATTCAGGGTTAAAACTATATATCATTCAAAATGTTGATAGAAAACTAAGCTTAGAGGATATTGCTTCTGCCAAGGGGCTTGAAATACCTGAGTTGATCAAAGCGATGGAGCAAATAATCTATAGTGGTACCAAGCTCAATATTGGATATTATATAGATGAGGTTTTAGACGAAGACCAGCAAGAAGAAATGCACGATTACTTTCTGGAAGCTGAAAGTGATGATCTGGAAGAAGCTATGGAGGAGTTTGATGGGGAGTATGAGGAAGAGGATCTTAGACTTTATAGATTGAAATTTATTAGTGAAGTTGCCAATTAATGAAGTCGTAATAAGTTAGTTATAAAAAAAACGTCCAGATTTATTTTTCCGGACGTTTTTCTTTAATACTAATAGATTAAGGAGCAGAAGTACCGTCGCCCAATTTCCCTTTCTTAAGTTGGCGACGTATCTTCCTAATAGCTGATTCTATTGATTTTTCCGGTTCAATGATATTGTGTTCGCCCCAAAAGTCAGGATCGGCAAAACCGATGGCCTCATCACCTAGGATGATAGAGGTTTTTATACGCTCCTTCGATTTAGGCATTTCGTTGGAAATGTTTTTTTCCCAATCAGTGACAGCCATTTCACAGGTCATACTATATACTGAATTGAACAATTTTTTATCCCAATCAATTTTAAATTCCAATAGTACATTACTATAACCATAATACCATCTGCCGTCTTTTTCTCTATAGTCTACCCTATAGGCAACCTGGTTGGGCCAGACTTTGGCATTTCTTGGTTTACGCCTAACGAATAATTTTGCAGCTTCATTCTTATTAGTTATGTTCAACGAGTAAATAGCGCTGGTAAGTATTTTGTTTTCTGCATCTATATATAATTTACCTTGATATAGTTGCTCATATACCGATGGTTTTTGAACAAAATTTACCACGTAAATATGTCTATCTTTTACTCGGGTCGAACGGTCATAACTAAAATTATACTTTTCCAATGAAGTTTGTTCGAAGATATATTCCGGGTATTTCATAATATCAACAAAAAGAGCATTAAAGGGCCCACCTTGAAGTTTAAGGGCAATTGTATCCAATTTGCTATAATCAGTACTTTTCCTCGCTTTATAGAGTTGTACGGCATCTCTTCTTGATGAAGTATACGGAGTTTTGTAAATATTTACTACAGCTTCGGAAAGAGATACGTTCTTTTTTCTTTTTTTAATGGTCTCGCGATAGAATGCCGTCATTAGCGTGGGGTCATCAAAATAATTTTGCCCACGTTTTTTCAAGGTTTCGCGTACTAGACTTTCTGCATTTTTGGGAATACTAAGGCTAACTTCACTTAATTCAACAACAGATACAACCATGTAGATTTTATTGTTGTTTGAATTGAATTGTGATAAAGGGAGCAGTTTGGTTTTGTAACCTAAATACGAAATAAGCACATTAGCCTTGTCAATGGTGTTCGGAACTTTAAGGATAAACTCACCTTCGGTATTGGAAATAGTACTGATGTTTGTATCCTCAATTGAAAGGGTTGCAAAAACCAATGGTTTTTTGGATTCGGAATCCATTATTTTTCCCTTGTATTGCTTGTAATTCTGATTTTGTTCCAGGGTTTCTTGAAAGAATCCCGAGGCATCGGGTATTCCTACTACTCCCATAAAAAGCATAATGAAAAGTATAGCAGAAAACCACTTATTGGTTAATTGAAAGAGTTTATTTATCATGATGAATATTTTTAAAATTAACTACTGTTTTGGGTTTATCCAAGTTAATGATAATTAGTCAGATAAGCTGTTAAAAAGGTACTAACATATTTTAGGAATAAGCAATTTTACAAATTGGTTTTTCCATAAATTCCCGTAAAGATTGACAAATTTACCACAGTAGACAATGATATTTATCAGGAAGCCGCTTTATGTTTGGAATTGGCTATAATAAAATATATTGAAAGTTAGATTGGTATTCGCAGATGTTCAATTTCAAGTACTAAAGCAAGGAAAGCAACAGTTTGTATGGATTTTCAACTACAATGCACTTTCATCATGTGTCTTTGAGGAGGACGAAACCAAACGGTTGATTTCTAGTAGCTCGTCATTGGTCAAGTTGCGCCATTTTCCTACAGGCATATCCAATTTTACATTCATAATACGGATGCGCTTCAATTTTCCTACGCGATAACCTAAATTCTCGCACATACGTCTAATTTGACGATTTAAGCCTTGCGTAAGAATAATCTTGAATTGATATTTATTAATTTCCTCTACATCGCATTTTCTAGTGACTGTGTCCAAGATGTGCACGCCATTTGCCATTTGCTCCAAGAATTTTTTCGTGATGGGCTTATCAACAGTTACCAAATACTCCTTTTCATGATGGTTCCGGGCACGAAGAATCTTGTTTACAATATCACCATCATTGGTTAAGAAAATAAGACCTTCACTGGGCTTATCTAATCGTCCAAT
>JAAETN010000672.1 GCA_024228355.1 Maribacter sp.
TCTATTTCAAAATCTAAAGCAATGTCAGGCCCGTATCATCAAATGATCTAACCAACTAAGCGCAGACTAAAAGTTCTTTTGCTATCAATTCAAGAAACGACAATAAGAAACTATGATATTCAGAAATCTAAACATGAAAATCTCCAAATTTTCAACAAAACGAAACATGATCTTAACGATTGGATTGGTAAGCTTGAATCTTCGGTATCCATACATGAAAAGCAACATAGTGATTGGACAACCTTCCTGCAAAAACTTCATGAATGTGCATGTTATCATGATCTGTTCCTTTGCTAAGTTCGAATTCTGTTTATGTATTTTGTTGCCGTTTATGTACGTATTTTGTTGCCATTTTGTTGATGTAAAATGTTGAATGTTGCCATTTTTAATAAAAATGTACAAGAAATTTGATAAAAAGGTACAAGATCATGCGATTGGTATTGCATTTATACGAAAATGAATTTCACACCGGACATGGGTTGGAGTGTTGGATTTCTTTTTATAACATAAAAAGACAAGCCTAACCTGCGCGTAAAACGCGTGTGAGTTGAAGCCCTGGGAGCGTGAATTTCATTTTTCGTATCGGGACCCCCGTTTACACCGTACCAATAGTTTTTTGCCCAATTTTGAATGTCTCTATCGAATTCAACGCCCAAGAAAACTTCCGGAGACACGTTTTTGCGATTTAAAAAGGAGTAATAATGCAATTATAGTGAAAATCGTGGTATCCGAGGTCGATTTTCGAGTACTGCAGAGCAACGACTGGACGAATCTGGCTACGCAGCTTATTCTCGAACCACCGGTACTAGGGCTATCTTCTGTGAAAATTTCAGCTCAATCCGTTCAGTACTTAGCTCTCCACTTGAGCAGAACAACAACAACAACAACAACAACAACAACAA
>JAAETN010000673.1 GCA_024228355.1 Maribacter sp.
GTGATGAAGTGACTGAGGTTAGTCTCGGTGATAGTGTTTCTGCCGAAAGCCACATTTCCTGTGGCCACTGCTACCAATGCAAAAATGGATATTCTGAAGTATGTATAAACCTCAAATTACTGGGAGTGGACTATGATGGTTCCCTCTCGGAATACCTTGTCTTGCCCGAACATGTCCTGTGGAAAAACAATTCTGACATTCCCGATGAATGGGCTACTATTCAGGAACCTTTCGGAAATGCCATCGATACCGTCATGGCGGAAGATGTATCTGCAAAAACAGTTCTGATACTTGGTGCGGGACCAATAGGTCTCTTTGCCACCGGCATTGCCAAGGCTAGTGGTGCATCATTGATTATTGTTTCAGACCCCAATGACTATAGATTGGTTATCAGCAAAAAGATGGGTGCACACTTAGCCATTAACCCCAGAAAACAAGACATAATCCCTCCCATCCTCGAAGCCACAAACAATAATGGTGTAGACGTCGTTCTGGAGTTTTCCGGTAATAATCAGGCATTGAATCAAGGACTGGGGGCCGTCACACCCGGCGGCAGAATCTCTATTTTAGGTATTTACGAAAAACGTGTTTCAATCGATCTCAATAAAGAGGTTATATTTAAGAAAATCCGTATCTATGGAATAACAGGAAGAAAAGTATTCTCCACCTGGTACAAAACATCTCGCTTCCTGTCTTCCGGTATTGTTGATCCTGGCCCAATAATAACTCACCGGTTTCTATTAAAAGACTATGAAAAGGGCATAAAACTCATGAAGGAGGGAAAATGTGGAAAGGTTATTTTGAAAGTGTAAAAATTATATATTTAAGCATTTAAACAAAAAACATAAATTAAAAATAATACATATCAAAAGAAATCTTGCAAAGCTGAGCATAGCCCTGTAAATTCGGTTAAATCTATTTAAATTAAAAAAATAAAGAACAATGGATAACCTGGATTTTATTGACGAAGAATTAAACAAACTCAAGGAAGCCGACCTGCTAACTAATATACGTACTATTGAAGGACCCCAAGGTGCGTGGATTAAAGTTGATGGGAATAAGGTACTTAATCTCTGTTCGAACAATTACCTTGGACTTGCCAATGATCCACAATTAAAAGCCGCTTCTCAAAGCGCCATTGAAACTTACGGTGTTGGCCCTGCAGCAGTCAGAACGATTGCCGGAACAACGACACTACATAAAGAACTGGAGCAAAAACTTGCACTATTTAAAGGGGCAGAGAGTACTATCTCATTTCAATCCGGATTCTGCGCAAACCTTGCTGTTATTCCAACAATCGTTGGCAAAGAAAATGTTGTATTTTCAGATGAACTCAATCATGCAAGTATAATAGACGGCTGCCGCCTTTCAAAGACAAGAATTGTACGATATGAACATTGTAACCCTCAAGACCTTCAGGCTAAA
>JAAETN010000674.1 GCA_024228355.1 Maribacter sp.
ACCCGGCTAGCCGAATTGGCAAGCTGTTTTTTATTGGAGTTGGTTGGGCCTGTGAAGGTCTCAAGGCTACAAAGGTGCTTTGCCATCCTTGCCAATCGGCTAAATTTTGGGCGTTAGGCCGCTTCGTTTTTTTACCTTAGTTTCAGAAAAACAACCAAATAAAAATGATTGCTTGGCTTCGGATGAAATATGGTATAATATCAACAAATCATAAAAATAGTAAGACGAGAGTTGGTGAAAATTTATGAAAACAGATATTTCTATCCCGAATCCAATCTTTGAATCAGCCACAAAATTGGCTCAAAAACTCGATATGTCCTTGAGTGAATTATATACAGTCGCCCTAACTGCCTATGTAGCAACCTACGAAAGTGACAATATCACTGCACAGCTTAATGAGGTTTATGAGATAGAAGAATCTGTCCTTGAACCAGACATAGTTGCCCTGCAAGTTGCTTCAATAGGTAATGAGAGTTGGTAATCCAACGAGGTGAAATTTGGTGGGCGAGTTTGCCTGAACCAGTAGGGTCAGAACCAGGTTATCCTCGTCCTGTACTTATCATTCAATCCAATGACTTTAATCGTAGCCGGATATCCACATCAATTGCCGTTGTCATTACCTCAAATAAAAATTTAGCTCAGGCTCCCGGTAATGTATTTTTACCCAAAAAATTAACAGGATTATCAAAAGATTCAGTGGCCAATGTTTCCCAAGTGGTAACCGTAGATAAGAGTTTTTTAACGGAGAGAGTTGGTGTATTACCATCCAATATTTTGGAACAAGTGGAGAATGGTTTACGTTTAATTCTGCGCCTATAGAGTAACTACTGCCAACAAACAGCCACATTCCCTAATTAGTGCAATCAAAAAACAAACCTGTAGTCGGATAATCGTCACCTATTTGCAAACTATGCGATTTTTGCGTTAAAATACTTAACATAATAAATTTTATGGTAGAAAGCTTCTATCATATCAATAGTGTAGACAAAGTAGCGATAATAATATCGCTACCATCGCGGTAGAATAAGCGTTAGGTGGCTTGGGTAGCAACTGTACTGGCTCAAATTTTGAAATATCGTTGCTCACGAACGGGCTTTCTTTTTTATAAAACCGTAAGTTTCGGGCCGGACACACCAATGTCCGCGGCTTATAGCGGCAAAAGCATCCGCTAACGCCGCTCCCCCAAGTGTGCCGT
>JAAETN010000675.1 GCA_024228355.1 Maribacter sp.
CCCATCTATGACATTTGTCATAAAACTTCACTTATTTCGACAATAATTTTGAAGTGTTTTAAGTATTCAATCGATAACAAAGGAAGCCTATTCAATTAATATTATAACCCTAGGTTTCTGAAGTTACAAAAACTCAATAATCATGAGAAAAACATTTCTTAATTTTTCGTTTTTAATCTTTGCTACCGCTGCTTTGGCGCAGTCGGGTCATATTATGCAGGGTGTTGGGGCTGTTAACATGTCAATGGGGGGTGCGGCAACCGCACAACCATTGGATATTTCAGGAGCCTTACAATGGAACCCTGCGGCCATTTCAACTTTTGATGATAAAATTGTAAAATTGGATGTTGGTTTGTTCTTTTCTTCACCCGAATTGTCTTCTTCTCTACCAGCTGGTATGCTTGGGCCTGGTGCTCCGGCAGTTAGTGGTACAACTGCAGATGACAGAGGTTTATCTCCGATGCCAGCATTGGCCATGGTCTGGGGTAAGGAAGGCAGCAAACATACTTTTGGAGCCTCTGCCTTTGGTATAAGTGGTTTTGGTGTTACATTCCCTGAAGAAGCGAATAACCCGTTAAGCGGAAGTTTCAATCCGACAGAAAGTTCAAATCCAATTAACTATCCACAAGCAGCTATGGGATTTGGTCATGTTGAATCTGATTATATGTTATTGCAGGTAGGATTTACCTGGGCCTATGAATTATCTGATCAATTTTCTATTGGTATTGAACCTACTTTTAATTATGGAGCATTGGAATTAGCACCTAATCCATTGGCTACTCCAAGTCAAACTTTAGGATATCCAACCAGTGAAAGCGCAACAGCAACTGGTTTTGGGGCACAGTTTGGTTTATTCTTTGATTCAGGAACTGGCTTTAAAGCTGGGGCATCGTATAAAACCGCTCAGAAGTTTAGCGAATTTGATTTCGATAGTGAATATTTGGATGGTTCAACTGCGCCTGAAGTTCAATTTCAAATGGATTATCCTTCAATTTTATCATTTGGTCTAGGATATTCCAATGATGCAATTGATTTAGCCTTGGATTATAGAATGGTAGATTATGAAAATACGGAAGGTTTTGAAGCAAGTGGATGGACCATTGCGGAAAGCGGACCTTTTACCGGATTCCCTACAGGATCAGTAAATGGATTTGGATGGGAAAACATATCTATAATTTCTGCTGGTTTACAGTATAAGGGTGTGGATAAATTACCATTACGGGTTGGTTATACGTATAGTTCAAACCCTATTAATGAAGATTTGGCATTTTTCTCAGTTCCAGCAACAGCTATTATTAAAAATGCCTTCCAATTTGGATTTAGTTATGAAGTAGATGACAACTGGCAACTTGACGCAGTTTACCATTATGGTTCAAGTGGAGATGCTACAAAAGGCAATTTATTGAATCCAACACCTGCCATGGATTTTGATATGGATGGAAACCCTGATGGGCCATGGGATGCAACTAGCAATCCTTTAGGAGTAATACCAGGAAGTGAAGTATCTTATGAAATGACAACATCTATGATCCAGTTTGGTGTGAGTTATACTTTTACTAAGTAATATATAGACAAAAACAAGTTGGTTCGATTAAAATAACGGGGGCATTTGCCCCCGTTATTATTTATTAAAATTTGTATTGAACAAAAGCAGATAGATTTCTACCTGGGTCGTTTATTGGAATTGTTCCAAAATCGACTTGGTTTTTGAATGAAAAATTCAAGTGGTTGTGATAGGTTTCATCGAAAATGTTAAGGGCTGCAATCCCCAATGTAAGATTCTTGATTGGAACAACACCCAATCGAATATCCATTACCTCATATCCCGGTGTTGAAGTCTCCCCAAATGATTCTGAAATATTATCCTGTTTTGAAGTTAGGGTATAATGCACGTTTGCCCAAAACTTCTCTTTCTCAAAACCAAGTTTAAATCTTGTGGTCAAAGGTGGTACTAGGGGCAAGGATTCGTTCAGATCCTTGTTCTTGGCATATACATAAGCCAATTCTGTGGTGAAATTAAAGTTGCTTAGAAAATCTACACCAGCAGCTAATTCAAACCCTGTTTTGTAGGCCTTATCCAAATTTCTAAAAACCTTTGGATTCACCGGTTGACGTGTTGGCATGAACTTACGGGTTTGCGTTTCATCAATTACCGCTACGATATAGTTTTCATAAAAAGAATAGTAGAACGAGCTGCTATAGTTAAAACAGTCAGAAGAAGTTTCGGAGAAAGGAAGCTTACCTTTGAACCCAATTTCAAATTGATTATTGACTTCCGCGTCCAAATTTGGATTACCAATATATTCGTAGGCATCTTGACCTACCGTAAAATGGTTTATTACACGTTCTATCATGTTCGCTGAACGTACTCCTCGGCCGTAGGCAATTTCCATCATGAATTGATTCGAAGGCGCATATTTGACTGAAGCAGTTCCACTGAAATTATGCTCGTTTCTTTTATCCAAATCTGGATACAAAGCAGCGAAATCTGCCTCGGGGTCCTTTATTTCGGATGAAACCAAATCATAGCGCAATCCGGTCGTTAGGACCGTGTTTTCAGTCAAAGGATATTTTCCTTCTGCGAAAAGACCTATATCATTTATGTATGAGTCTTGCCAAACCTTGTCAATAAACTCCATCGGACTTGGTAATGGTCCCATCATATTGCGCTTTACAAGCCGGGTACGTTCCCCATCCCTGGCGATATGCATGGCATCTATTCCTGTAAATACTGTAAATTCTTTGGCAGGTCTTAACTTGAATTCTATTTTACCCCCAGCTGTAGTCGCATTGATTGCAGACACTGCATCGGTCATCATAAAACTGGGTCTGTTGGTATTGCTCATTATATGATCTACATAACTATAATATAGTTTCGCATCGACATTCTTAAGAGTACCGCTCAAACCAGTAAGTTTATAATCCAAAGAAAGAATACTACTGTCATCCAATTCAGTGTCCATGGGTAATCCTGCGTGTAGCACATCCCTGCCGAAAGATTGTCTCCAATGGGCCTGTAATCGCTGGTTTGGAGTGAAATTCAGACCTACTTTAACACCATAATCCAAACTCCTAAAGGAAGAGGGTACTTCCGTGCCATCACCATCTTCGTAATTGCCAAAATCCCTAAAACCAACATTACCGGTAATATCATATTTTTCAGTAGCCTGCTGTAATCGGGCCATAGATACCAATGATCCACCGTTACTTTCATAACCCGCATGAACGCTACCACTTAACCCATAATCACTGGCTTCAGGTACTTGGGTCACCATATTTACGATTCCGCCAAAAGTAGCACCATAACGTACTGTATAAGGGCCTTTGATGATTTCTATTTTTTCAATTTCCTCTGGTATCACATGAGTGGTAACGGGGTCCATACGGTTAGGACAGGCGTGCATTGCTTTTGTGCCGCCGTCAAATTGTACATTCAATTGCTCATATTGTGAAGCCCTAAAACTAGGATCATTAGCGTAATTGCCACGTTTGATCAAGGAGAATCCATTAAGGTCGTTAAATAGGTCTGCCACGTTTCTTGGTTGTACTATCTTTTTTACATAATCATTGGTCTCAACGGTAAAAACGGGATCGGTTTTCGAATCACCGGTTACCATAACACCTGAAATAGTTATGGGTGCCTCTTCAAGTAAAAAGGTAACTCTTTTTTCTTGGGGTTTGGCGTATTTTTCAGTAGTCTTAAAACCTAGGTAAGAGATTATAATTCTTGCGCCATTTTTCGGTATATCCAATTCGAAATTACCATCGAAATCAGTAAAGGTTGATGCTTTGCCGTTTATTAATACATGTGCTTCTTCTATAGGATAATTGTTCTTTTGGTCTATAACTTGACCTTTGAAGTTTTGTGCGTTTATAGAGTGACCAACCAAAACAATGGTAGCCACCAAAAGGTGTTTTAAATTCATTATTGAATCTTTAAATAATAAGTTGAAATAGGGCTGAAATCCAAGATTGGAATGATTCAGCGAGAAAGCGGAAGGGTGGTTAGATTTGGGGTGGTTGTATTACTTTACGAATCAGGCTAAAACGATACAGATTGCTATATTCATTTAAAACAATAGATCTAACTGTTTTTACCGAAAAATCAATTTCTATTCTGGATTCCAAAAACAAAACGGTTTCAGTTTTTAAAAAATCAAGATTTATAGGCGGCGTATCATCATTTGATTCTTGTAAAAGCATTTTGGAGAGTGCACATTTTCCATCGCAATTCAACTCTGGAAGAGACTTATTTTCACAAAAACGTTCTACGAAATTTTCGGTGAAAAGCACGTAATACCCTATTGTCCCGGCAATTTTAAGACTACTGGTCAAGGTTATGACCAGAAATAGTACAGATAGGATGAAATTATACTTTTTCAAGCCACAAAAATATTATCAACTTTTTGTTCAAAAACTGACATTTATCATGAATTTAACATTTCAATAGATTTAGTTTTGCCTAGATAAAAGACATAATAGTCTTTTATTTTTTATAAACAACCAATTAAATCAATTTAAAGATGTTATCTAAAAAACAAGCAAGAGCTTTCTTTCTCGGAGGAACATTAGTAACCTTTCTAATTTTTATTGGGCTTACTATATATTCTTTCAGCGTTGAAAATGATCAGTCCAATCATGAGAACATTACTGAGGCCGTGGTTAGGGGAAAAAGAATATGGGAATCGAACAACTGCATGGGATGCCATACTATTTTAGGGGAAGGGGCATACTACGCCCCGGAACTCACCAAAGTGGTTGATCGTATGAATATGAAATACGACGGTCAAGGAGAGGAAGTAATAAAGAGCATTTTAATGTCTCCAGCACCTTGGCAACCTAATGGAAGAAAAATGGGCCCCTATGAAATGACAGAGCAGGAAGCAGCTGATATGATCGAATTCTTTAAATGGATTGGTGAAATCGACTTAAACGGATTTGAAAGAATCGTTTCACCCTTGGCTAAAAAAGAAAATAACAACTAAACCAAATAAATCATGAAATATAAATCACAAAAAGTAGCCTATTGGTTTTTTGCCTTGTCAATGCTTTTATTGGTATTGCAATTGGTATATGGCTTTGTAATGGGCTTTGCCCGAATTGGCTTTGATAATTTACACGAAGTCATTGCATTTAATACTGCTAGAGCGGTGCATACTAATTTATTGGTAGTTTGGTTGTTATCCGGTTTTATGGGCGCAGCATATTATATTATACCCGAAGAGGCCCAACGGGAGTTGGTTAGCGTTAAATTGGCATATGTACAGTTAATAAGTCTCGCAGTCGTTGGTGTAGTCGCTATTGTTGGATATCATTTCAACTATTGGGAAGGTAGAAAATTTTTAGAGATTCCCAGACCGTTGGATTTCTTGGTAGTCGTAAATGTACTTCTGTTTTTGGGGTTGATTTTGGTTACACTGTTTAAAGGCAAACGGCGAACTACAACAGCACTGGTATTGTCAATGGGGCTTTTATTCGCGGCATTATTGTATTTGCCCGGCATGTTACCTTTTGATAGTCAAGTAATGGACTCTTTTTTCAGATGGTGGGTAGTTCACCTTTGGGTTGAAGGCGTTTGGGAATTGATAATGGGAGGTATTCTATCTTTCCTATTGATTAAATTGACTGGTGTTGACAGAGAGGTCATCGAGAAATGGCTTTATGTTATTGTTGGGCTTACATTCCTTTCAGGAGTTTTGGGAACAGGACACCATTATTATTATATAGGTGTTAACAAGATTTGGTTGATCGTTGGTGGAATATTCTCAGCCTTGGAACCATTGGCATTCTTGGCCATGGCATTGTTTGCGGTGAATATGTACAGAAAAGGGGAGAAGAAGCATCCTAATAAATTGGCCTTGTTCTGGACATTGGGTGCTGCAATAGTTTCCTTTGTTGGTGCTGGTCTCTTAGGATTTGCACACACCTTGCCGCAAACCAATTTATATACACATGGTACTTTGGTGACAGCCATGCATGGCCATTTAGCTTTTTGGGGCGCTTATGGTATGATCGTGCTTGCAATCATAAGTTATAGCCTACCAAATATGACCGGCAGAAAATTGTACTTAAGTACCCGGGGACGAGCAGCCTTCTGGCTTTCTAACATTGGTATGATAGGAATGACCATTGCCTTTGGTGTTGCTGGCGTGATACAAGTTTATTTAGAGCGAAAACTAGGTATGGAGTTTATGGAAGTTCAGAAGGAGACAAATGTTCATTTTGTTGTCCTTATTATATGTGCTTCGGTCTTTACCATTGGAATAATCATGTACATCATTGATTTTTATAAGCATGGTAAACCTTCGGACGAGGCATTGGAAGTGAATATGAATTAGAATTATCAGTACGACAACAAACAACAATCAGTAAATAAATTAATAATGAAAAGTTTAAAATTAGTATTAACAATGGTCATTGTCTCATTAATCTTAAGTTGCAAAGGAGACAAGAAAAAAGGTGTTGATTATTCCAGTCCTGCAGGGAGTGATATTGCTGATGCGGGTATCAGTATAACTGATGTGGAAATGGAACAAGGAAGTCAGATTTATTTCGATAAATGTGCAGGCTGTCATGGCTCTAGTCGAAAAGGAGCCACTGGTCCATCCCTATTACCAAAAGGAGATGGGAAGCATATCTCAATGGAAGACCTGGGTCCTGATGGTATCAAGGTTTTCATAGAAAATGGTACTCCAGGGGGAATGCCAGAATGGAAAGGTATAATGACAGATGCCGAAATCGAGCTCATGACTCGTTTCTTACAAATAGATCCACCAGAAATTCCAGCATTTGAAATGGAAGAAATCAAAGGCACTTGGAACTTGATTATCCCTGTAGAAGACAGACCTACAAAACCTGAGCATAAAAGAAACATCGATAATTATTTTGGTGTAATTATGAGAGATGCCGGTAATGTAGCTGTCATTGACGGTGATACTAAAGAAGAGTTAGCAGTTTTAAAAACTGGATTTGCAGTACATATCCTAAGAACATCCGCTTCAGGTAGATATATTTATTCTGTAGGTAGAGATGGTAGAGTAACAATGATTGATACTTTCTTTGAAACACCAAAAATTGTTGCAGAGGTAAGAGGGTCATTTGATGCACGTTCTGTTGATGTATCGAAATACAAAGGGTATGAAGATAAATACTTAGTGTTTGGAGGTTACAACCCTTCTCATATCGTAATCTTTGATGCTCAAACTTTAGAACCTTTAAGTGTTACACCTACTTCGGGTAATGCTTGTGATGGTGACAAAGAATTTATCGAAGAAGCTCGCGTTGCCTCTATTGTTGCCTCACATACAGATCCTCTATGGGTATGTAATATTAAAGAAACAGGGATGGTAGATTTAGTGGATTATACAGATCCTAGAAACCCTAAAATTACTGAAATCCCATCTGCAAGATTCTTACACGATGGTGGTTGGGACTCTAGCGGTAGATACTTTTTAGTTGCCGCAAATGCTGCTAACAAAATTGTAGTGGTTGATGTGCCCAACAAAAAGTTAGTTAAAATAATTGAAACAGGAATTAAACCACACCCTGGTAGAGGTGCTAATATTGAGTTTAATGGCAATAAAGTTTGGATTACATCCCACTTAGGAGAGAACAAAATTGTAGCTATTAAAACAGATGAAGGTGAAGGTCAATGGACCGTAGTTAAAGAATTTAAAACCCCTAGAGATGGTGGTGGCGCATTATTCGTAAAATCACACCCAAAATCCAAACACCTATGGGTAGACAGAACATTAAATCCTGATAAAACATTACACTCTGTAGTTGACGTATTTGATACACAAACATTAGAACACAAGAAAACCATAACAATGCCTGAAGGTGTTGACGGAAGAATGGTTCATATGGAGTATAATAAAGACGGAAATGAAGTTTGGGTTTCGGCCTTTATGGGAGAAAAAAATGCGATTTTAATTTATGATGATAAGACATTGGAATTAAAAGAGACCATACAAGGAGATTGGGTACAAAATCCAACAGGTAAATTCAACGTGTACAATACTACACACGATATTTATTAATTATTCTTTACACACATTCGGTAATCCTTGAAAATTGCCGAATGTGTGTTTATTTTTTAATCAAAAAGCAATAAGCGGTTTGTCCATATTTGTACTTACTAGCAATAATCGACGAACTATTTTCAATAATACTATTCTTGTGAGGACTTATTTTTTGATATCAACATATTTAATTCTGTTTTTTTCTGGCCATCAGGTCTATACACAAACGACACCCATAGAATCTCCTGATATTCAAAATCTTGAGGAAGTTGTCGTTACTGCGCAATTTGCTCCAACGTCCGAAAAAAATGCGATATATAAAGTTAAGGTCATCAATAGAAAAGTTATCGAAGCAAAAGCGGCAACTAATTTGACAGAGTTAATTCGCCATGAATTGAATATTGATCTTTCATACAATTCTGCCTTTGGAGCTGGTATTGAATTACAAGGTATTTCAAAAGAGAACATTAAAATCTTGGTAGATGGTGTTCCTCTTATTGGCCGTGTGAACGGTGTATTGAACTTGAACCAAATCAATCTGGGAAATATAGAAAGGATTGAAATAATAGAGGGACCAGTATCGGTGTTTTATGGAACAGATGCGATGGGAGGAACCATAAACATTATTACAAAGAAGAGCCAGGAAAAAGATGTGACGGGTACTATTAGCGCATACTATGAAAGTGCCGAAGTAAGAACGTTAAACAGTTCTTTTGGCTTCAAATCAGGTAAGAACCTTATCATGGTAGATATGGGCAATTATGGTTTTAATGGCGTAAACACTGATGATAGTTTTATTAGAAGCTTAAATTGGCCTAAAAAAAACCAGTATTATGGTAATTTAAAATTCATCCGGGAAATCGGGGATTTTAAGTTGCGTTTTTCCAGCGACTTTTCCGAGGAAATTGTGAATACCTACGGTGAGGTCAGTACAAGAAGCAATACCGCAACAGATATTGATTACGCAACAAAAAGATGGGACAATAGCCTAAACTTTCATGGGAAACTTGAAAATGGAAATTATCTCGATGTTACTGCTTCTTATTTGAATTATGACAGATTTGATACATCATACCTATTCGATCCCGCAAATAATTCTTCAGAATTAATCTTGGATAACCCCAATGAAAATGCAAACTATTTCAATACTTTTTTCACAAGGGCGAATTTTGCAATTAATGACCCTTCCAAAAAGTTCAATTATCTAGTTGGAGTGGAATTTGAATCAGATCATGCCAGAGGAAATAGAATTCTCGATTCAAAGCAAGATGTTCAAAATACTTCAGTCTTCTCTAGTATTAATTATAAAGTGTCTGATAGTTTTGAAATTCAACCGGCTTTACGATATACCTATAACAGTAGTTTTAATAGTCTACTGTCGCCCGCATTGAATCTAAAATACAGGTTTAATGACAACCATGTCCTTCGGTTTGCCTATGGCAATGGTTACAGGGCACCAAGCATTAAAGAATTGTATCTGGATTGGACGCCCACTTTTGGGCCATTGACTTACATTTTCACTGGAAATGAAAATTTGGAGGTTGAATCTTCCCATAATTACAATTTTTACTATACCTACAAGAAAAACTTGACAGATGATAGCTATATCAAGATCGAGCCGTCTTTCTTTTACAATGCTATCAAGAACCTCATTGGGTTAAGTGAGCTTGTTAATTTTGAAAGACACTACATTAATTTAAACCAAACCAAGTCTTTAAGTACATCCTTGGATATACAGTATAAGGTGGTCGAGAATTTTCAAGTTAATCTTGGGTTTTCATACTTAGGAAGGTATCTGGAGTACACTGATGTATTTAACTCTGATACCTTTTTGTTCACGCCATATGCCAATGCTTCTGTATCCTATACCTATAATCCATATGAGTTGAGTTTTACGGCTTTTTATAAGTATTCAGGCAAACGAAAAGGCCATTATATAGAAGAGGTTAATGTTGTGCAAGAATTAAGGGGCTCCACAAGGGACGATTTTAGCAATTTGGATCTTGCACTCACAAAATCATTGTTCAAAAATAAACTAGCGCTGTCAATTGGAGCAAAGAACCTATTTGATGTGACAGATGTTGAGACTTTCAATCAAATAGGAGCGGCGCATGAAAGGGATATTCAACTTTGGGGTGCAACCTATTACGTACGGTCAAAGTTTACTTTTTAATTCAGTTAAGAAAGAAAACCGATATGTCAAATTTGATGATAAACAAAAGAGCAAACAAGACTCTTCAACCAATAATAAAATAGAAAATGGAAATTTTAGAGGAAAAAACAGTCGCAGAGATCGTTGTTGAAAACATTAAGGCAGCCCATGTTTTTAAGAAGCATGGTATTGACTTTTGCTGTGGAGGTGGTATAAGCGTTAAGGAAGCTTGTACAAAAAAAGGTGTCGATTATGAAGCTTTAAAAAAGGAGATTGAAGCAATAGATAATGTAGTGAATAGAGGATATAACTATAATGATTGGGGATTGGATTTTCTAATTGACCATATCATTAATGTACACCATAAGTATGTAGAAGATAGCATTCCGCTGCTATTGCAATACGCCAATAGAGTGGCAAATGTACACGGCCACTATTATAAGGAAGTCGTTGAGATAAATGCCTTAGTTGAAGCCGTATCCCAAGAGCTGGCAGCACATATGAAAAAAGAGGAGTTTATTCTTTTTCCATATATAAAAAAAATGGTCGAAGCCCGAAATAATGGAACCAAACCAGGACTTCCACCTTTTGGGACAGTCAATAACCCCATTCAAATGATGTTCGAGGAACATGAAAATGCCGGGGAAGTCTTAAAGAAAATCGCAAAGTTGAGTAATAATTATACAGCACCTCCAGAAGCTTGCAATACGTTTAGGGCTCTATACTCCAAATTGGAGGAATTTGAGCAAGACCTACATCAACATATTCATTTAGAAAACAATATTTTGTTTCCAAAGGCAATTCAATTGGAAGCACAATCTTAAATTAAAAATCAATTAAATTAAAAATCATGAGAAAATTACTTTTTACAATAGTGGTGGCCGTACTTTTTTCGACCTGCTTAATCGCACAACAATTTGACTTATCGGCAGAGGTAAGGCCTAGGTATGAGAATGCTCATGGGGTAAAGACCCTTATAAATGACAATGTTGATGGATCAAACTTCATTTCACAACGAACTCGTTTGAATTTTGGTTATAAACAAGAAAAAATCAGATTGGGTGTTTCCTTACAGAATGTCAGAGTATGGGGTGATGTTAGCACTTTATCTGCCGATGACAATGCCAATGCCTTACATGAAGCATGGGCAGAGGCCATTCTTTCAGATAAGATTTCATTAAAATTGGGTAGGCAGGAAATTGTTTACGATGACCATCGTATTTTCGGTAATGTAGGTTGGGCACAACAGGCCCGAAGCCATGATGCTTTTATCTTTAAGTTCGCACCAGATGAAAAGAACAAATTGGACTTTGGATTGGCACTTAATGCTGACAACCAGGCTGGAATAGATGCATTGTATAGCAATGCCGCAGGTTATAAATCACTTCAATACCTATGGTACCATGGAGCTTTTGATAAATTTGGATTAAGTGTTTTGGCACTGAATACGGGAATCGAGTATTTGGATGGTTCAGATGAACAAACCATTGATTATACATTGACATTAGGCCCAAGAGTAACTTATAAATCAGACGATTTTAGTGCAGATGCAGCAGTTTATCTACAGACAGGAAAAACTAGGGATACTGATGTAAGTGCATCGTATTTTTCTGGTAACCTGGGCTATAAGGTTAGTGATAATGTATCATTGGGTGCTGGTTTTGAGTATCTTTCTGGTAAGGACCAAAATGATACTGATGGCGATATTAAATCTTTCGCTCCCTTATTCGGTACCAATCATAAATTTAATGGTTGGATGGATTATTTTTATGTGGGTAATCATGGGGGCTCTGTTGGTTTAACTGATATTTATGCTTCCCTCGGGTATAGTAAGGATAAGTTTTCAGCCAAAATAATACCACACCTATTCTCGGCGGCAGCGGATGTTTATAATGGGGCAACGAAAATGGATAATGGATTGGGAACAGAAATTGATCTAACAATCGGCTATAAATTGGCCAATAATATTGCATTGAGTGCTGGTTATTCCAAGATGTTCGCTACAGAAACCATGGAGGTATTAAAAGGTGGAGATAAAGACGCAAATAATAGTTGGGCATGGGTAATGTTTACCTTTAAACCAAAATTATTTTCTTATGCACCACCAACCAACTAATATCAAGTGATAAAGGCACCATATTATCATACCATAGGTAAAGAAGTCGAGGTATTTGAACATGCCTATGGAAGCAAGATACCTTTTTTGCTGAAAGGCCCCACCGGTACGGGAAAATCTAGGTTTATTGAGTATATGGCCCATGAACTGGACAAGAGATTGATTACCATTTCCTGTCATGAAGAAACTTCATCCACAGATCTAATTGGGCGTTATATTATCAAGGGAGCCGAAACTGTTTGGATGGATGGTCCATTGACCATTGCTGTAAAAGAAGGTGCAATTATCTATTTGGATGAAATAGCAGAGGCAAGGCCCGATGTTATTGTGGCAATACATTCACTTACTGATCACAGGCGTGAATTGTTTATTGATAAATTAGGGGAAACCGTAAAGGCACATGAAGACTTTATGTTGGTAGCATCATTTAATCCAGGATACCAGCGAGGATTCAAAGAGCTAAAACCATCTACCAGACAACGTTTTGTTGCGGTTTCCTTTGATTATCCTGAGGCACAGATTGAACAGGAAATATTGGTTTCTGAAACCGATATTGATAAGGGAACAGCGAAAAAGCTTGTGAATATAGCCACCAAAATCAGAAATTTGACTGAACTTGGATTGACGGAGACAGTTTCCACACGTTTATTGGTTGATGCCGCGAAACTTATCCATAGTGGCCTTCCAAAAAGGCTTTCTGTAGGAGTGGCAGTAGTTGAACCTTTAACTGATGACACTGAGGTTGTTGAGGCATTAAAAGATCTGTGTGACTTAATGATATAAAACCTTTATCAAGGAAGTATGTTTGAGTTCGAGCCTGATGAGTATCTCTTCACTAAATTTGCCCATTATTTCAAAAGACGAAAAAAGGCAAAAC
>JAAETN010000676.1 GCA_024228355.1 Maribacter sp.
AAAAGGTATAAAACTTCGCTCCCTTATTTTCATAAGTGGATAAAAAAAGCAGTCGATACCGTTAAATTAGAAAACTAACAATCGGCCGCATAGAACACTCCTATGGTACGACTGGTACCTTTGTTGCAATATACCCATTGTTATCAAAGTCTGTTAGAAGTTCGCATAAATTTGCGATACGGTTTCTTCCAAACATTCCCTTATTTTACCTTTTGGAGGGAATGTGCAAAAATCCCCAATTTGGGATTTTCATAACGCAGTCCTGCTTTATACAGTCCTCTGCTTTATCATTAATAAAAGCAAATAGATTTTTTTATAACGCCCAGGATATGGCGCGCATGCTAATAAAGCTTTTAGTTATCCAACACCTGGCCAACAAACGGATAGAGCAGTCGCAAAAAGAGCACTCCTTTCCTGGGCGTTGGCCGCTAGAAGACAGCGGCCAACTAGTAATTGATAAGTTTATAGATAATATGAAAATCACATGTTATCTATAAGTGGCGACACATAATGTTTCTTTATTAAGTTAAAAAACTAAGTTTTAACAAAAAAGAAAGCAAAATAACATGCCCTTACCAGACGTTCATAATCAGGGTGTTATTGTAAATGCAAATGCAGTACCATTTTCTTTTTGATAATAGCAGTCTCGTAAGTGCTTGTACAATAAAGAGAAAAGGGAAATAGTTAAATTGCAGGATTACGTTTTGTTATAACAAAATAACAAAAAAATGTTATAAGTCTATAACAAAAGTTAGGAAGGGTTGGTGTCGTACCACACAACTGGGTACCGATTTGAAGGCAACACCGGATAGGTCACGGGCATTGCTGCCCGATTCCCTCCTAAGAACTGTACGTGATAGTTTCCCATCATACAGCTCAAGCATTTCAATAGGCAGCCCTTGTGGGACAACCCGACTATTTTTACCTCGACGCTATCTTAGCCTGAAATTGGCGATGTGATAGCGCACCAAGCAGACGTGCTTGCTTACTATTTTTCCTTTTCCAGAAATTTTTACTGTATTCAGGAAGGTAAGGATTTGCTTCTGCCTTAATCTTTATATGGCTTTTGATGCATATAGAGCGTACCCGAATTACCTTTAAAATTCGAGCTTTCTTTTTGTACTTATGTACAACGGAGAAGACATGTTTGCCCGATGCTGTCCAAT
>JAAETN010000677.1 GCA_024228355.1 Maribacter sp.
AAAAACTATCTAAAAATCGCTTGGAGAAACTTGGTCAAAAGAAAAATATTTTCGATCATAAACATTTTGGGTTTGGCAATAGGTATTACTTGTTCCAGTCTCATATTGCTTTGGGTTGAGGACGAAATGAATTTTGATAGGGCTTTTCCTAAGCAAGATTTGATTTACATTGTGCCAACAAATCATAATTTTGAAGGTGAGATATTTACTTTCTACGATACTCCAGGGCCTTTAGCTAAAGATCTAAAAGATGAAATTCCTGAAATTACAAAGGCAGCAACAACATGGAGTGGGGAGATTATGCTTACCGATGGTGATAAGGGAATAAATAGGAGAGGCAGGTACGCCGATCCGGACTTTTTGGATATTTTCAGTCTCCACTTTGTAGAGGGAGATGCTCAAAATGCATTAGATAGACCTGATGCCATTGTTTTGACTCAGAAAACAACAGTAGCCCTTTTCGGAGAAAAGGTCAATGCCCTGAACAAAGTTGTTCAACTCAATGGCAAACATAAATTTACGGTTACTGGGGTTGTAGAGGATTTGCCTCCAAATGTAACATTTGGGTTTGAATGGTTGCTGCCGTTTAAAAGCTTTAGATTAGGTGAAGAGGACACATCATGGGCAAAGCAATATGGCAGCAATTTTGCATTTACTTTCATTGAACTTGCCCCGAATGCGGATTATGACCAAGTAGATGCCAAGGTACGGGCAATGATTCCTTCAAAAATGAGCGATGAAGAAAATACAGCAAAAACATACGCCTTTTTGCATTCTATCAAGGACTGGCATTTACGTTCAAATTTTACAGGAGGAAAGAAAGTAGGTGGACAAATCACTTTCGTGCGATTGATGACCCTTATAGCCTTCATTATTCTATTGATTGCTTGTATCAATTTCATGAACCTGTCAACAGCACAAAGTGAAAAAAGGGGCAAGGAAGTAGGCGTTCGTAAGGTATTGGGTTCCAATAAAAGAAGGTTGATTTCCCAATTTATGGTAGAATCCTTGATTTTAGCTAGTCTGGCATCATTATTAAGTATATTCATATTAATAATAGTATTGCCTTTTTTCAATTCACTTGTTGAAAAACAGCTAATACTTGGACTTTTTGATCTCGCTCACCTCCTTTCACTTTTGGGCATTACTTTAGTATGTGGCCTTCTTGCAGGATGGTATCCTGCCATATATCTCTCATCTTATAGGCCGGTTCAGATACTCAAAGGTCTTAATAGAAAGCAGGGCGGTACAACTTTTATAAGAAAAAGCCTTGTAATAACCCAATTTACGGTTTCCATAGTTTTTATAATAAGTACGATCATAATATATCAGCAAGTAGAACATACCAAAAGGAGGGAGCTCGGGTATGATAAAGAGAATTTGATTAACATGAAAGTTAGCGGGGATATGATCAAGAATTTTATCCCAATAAAGGCAGATATGATCACTTCGGGTAAGATCGATAATGTGGCGCTTGTCAATACAACAATACTTTCAAGTGGTGATAACGGCTCAGGGCTTACATGGCAAGGAGGAACTGATACTGAAGATATACTCGTCCGATTCAGGTATATCAGTCCCAGTTTCTTTGAGACCGCAGGGATGAAAATTGTTGAAGGTCACGGTTTTAACGAAAATATGAAAGCCGATAGTACGAATACCATCATTACCCAATCATTTGCCAAGTTAATGGGAGAAGGTAGTGCCTTGGGTAAAACTATCAATAAATGGGACACTACTTACAATGTAATAGGGATTGTAAGCGACTACCGATATGGAGATATGTACAATAATGACAATAGTGCTCCTGTCATGTTTATTAACAATAATGATTGGGCAGGACAGATGTATGTTAAAACAAAACCCGGTGTGGCAATGACAGAAACCCTTGCCCGTATAGAGGAGGTGATGAAAAAACACAATCCTGCATTTCCTTTTGAGTACCGGTTTGAAAATGAAATGTTCAATGCCCGATTTAAGAATGAGGAATTAGTTGGGAATTTGGCCAAAATATTCTCCTTGCTTGCGATTGTCATTTCATGTTTAGGGTTGTTTGGACTATCGGCCTTTACAGCAGAACAGCGCAAAAAGGAAATCGGGGTGCGCAAAGTACTCGGTGCAAATGTTTTGGGTATTGCCCAAATGCTTTCAAAAGATTTTTTAAAATTGGTTCTGATGGCTCTATTAATATCCTTCCCCCTTTCATTTTGGATTATGAGGGACTGGCTTCAGGATTTTGCATACAGAATTAGTATCGGCTGGTCAGTTTTTGCCATTGCAGGAATTCTTGCCCTTTTAATTGCCCTAATTACAGTCAGTTTCCAGGCGATAAAGGCAGCTAATGCCAATCCTGTAAAAAGTTTGCGTACAGAATAAAATCCGATGGGTCTATCTGCCTAAAAACAATAATCATGCTAAAAAACCATTTTAAATCAGCGTTCAGAAATTTGATTAAATATAAGGTTGGCTCAACAATCAATGTTGCGGGCCTAACAGTGGCATTATTGACAACGTTTGTAATATATAGCTGGGTCAAGCACGAGTTGAGCTATGACAGCATGCATGAAGATTCCGATCAAGTTTATCGGTTGGTAATCGATCAGGATGATGAACAACTCATAAGTCTCAGTCCGGCTATAAAAACCAGGCTTTTGGATAATATTCCCGAAATTGAAAACAGTGTTCGCTTATTTAAAGCAAGTGTAGTTGGGGGTAAAACCAAGGTCGCCCATGAAAATAAGGTTTTTACAAACAACGAAATTGTATATACCGATGAAAATTTCTTCAGTATTTTTTCTTTCCCTTTAGTTTATGGGGATAAAAACGAAATTTTAAAAAAACCAAATGCCGTTGTATTGACCGAAGAAACAGCGGAAAAGTATTTCGGAAGTGAAGATCCGGTTGGGAAAACGTTAATGGTTTCCAATAAGAATCTTCTTGAAGTAACAGGAGTGGTGGAATCCTTACCGTCAAATTCGCACTTTCATTTTGATATGCTGGTCTCAATGAAAAGCCACCCATGGGGAAATATCGATAGAACGGGCTTGGGAAGCGGTTATGTTTATTACAATTATATAAAGATCTATAAGGACTCATCACCGGCGAGCATTATTGAAAAGATCAATGAACAACTGGCCGGTATTGAATTAAGCTGGGATTGGGATCCAATGTTTGGACTGCAACCAATTAAAGATATCCATTTACACTCTGATGGATGGGGAGAGTTTGAAGCCAATGGAAGTATGACATTTGTTTATGTATTTGTTTCTATCGGGTTTCTAGTTTTATTGATAGCTGCGATCAACTATATAAATATGGCTGCTGCGTACTCATTAAAACGCTCCAAGGAAATTGGAATAAGAAAAACTATTGGGGCAGAACGCAAACAATTGATAGTTGGCTTTCTAGTGGAATCGTTGGTTGTTGTTTTAACGGCATTTATTTTGGCACTGTTTATTAACGAATTGGTAAAACCGGCAGTACATTACATTACCGGAACAAGCATTAACATTTGGAATAACGAATACTGGATTGCCCAAGTGTTTTTATGTACCCTCGTTCTTGGTGTGATCATCGGATTTTTTCCTGCCCTTTTTCTTACGCGGGTTTCGCCGTCAAGTTTAATTACTTCAAAGTTTACGAAAACAGGAACACGGTTCGATTTTAAAAATCTTCTGCTAACAATTCAATTTTGCATCTCAATATTTCTAATAATCGGTACCATCGTTGTCTACAACCAAATGCAGTATATGCAAAATAAAAAATTGGGTTATGATAAAGAGCAGGTGTTTGTGCTACATACAGGTTACGAGAACTTAAAAAACAAGACAGAGCTTTTAAAGCAAACACTGGTTGGGGATTCAAAAATAGTAAATGCGTCTTTACTCTCTCAAATTCCAAGTAACATCTCTACCGGCGAAGGGGTAAATCTTCCCGATGGCAATAGAATCGAAGTTTCGTTTATGTCAGTGGACAAAGATTTTTTTAGAACCCTTTCCGTTGATATTATCGAAGGTGAAGAACGAATCGGTCAGGTTAAAATTGACCCTGATATTAGTGAAGAGAACAGGAAAAATCAATTTGTGGTGAACAGATCATTTCTGTCCAAAATGGAGGTAAATGCAGAAGATGCCATAAATAAAAATATTGTTATCCGGCACGGTAATATGCAGCCTGGGCCAATAATAGGGGTTATTGACGATTTTCATTTTCAATCACTGCACAACCCTATAGGTCCATTGGTGCTGGAATTTACACCACACAATTTTCAACATCTTTTGGTTAAACTAAATACAGACGACATAAAGGCAACAATGGGTTTCATAGAAAATACCTGGAAAAATATTGCTGGCGACTTGCCATTTGATTACCAATTTCTGGATGAGACCTATAATGCACTATATAAGGAAGAGACCAAGGTAAGCTATCTTATTTTGACCCTTTCAATAATTTCGATAGTAATAGGTTCCATTGGGTTGTTTGGCCTATCGTTGTTTTTTGTTGAAAGAAAAACCAAAGAAATAGGGATAAGGAAAGTTATGGGAGCCTCGGTGTTAAAAATATTTACAATACTCACAAAAAGTTTTACAAAGTGGGTTTTGATCGCAAATATTATTACCTGGCCGATAGGCTACTATATAATGAGTAGGTGGCTCGAAAATTTTGCTTATAAAACAACCTTAAGCTGGTGGATTTTTGCCTTAGCGGGGGCTATTGCAATGGCAATTGCCTTAGTAACGGTAAGTTGGCAAAGTTTTAGAGCGGCTATTGCCAATCCTGTGGAATCTCTGCGGAATGAATAAAGAATGAAAATCTAAAATTTATGCTACTACAACTAAACAATATTTTTAAGTGGGTCAATTCAGGTGGCCAACGAATCTTTTTATTGAAAGATCTTAACCTAGAAGTAGAGGAAGGTGAATTTATCTCTGTTATGGGCCCATCTGGTTCTGGTAAATCCACGCTACTCAATGTCATTGGCATGCTCGATAATTTTGATGAAGGGGAATACCACTTTCTTGATGAATCAGTCCACAATTTAAAGGAAAAACACCGTGCCAATCTGTACAAGGAATACATTGGGTTTGTATTTCAATCCTATCATTTGTTGGACGAGCTTACAGTAAAGGAAAATTTGGAAATGCCTTTGTTGTATAAGAAATACAAAAGTTCTGAACGTAAGGCAATGGTTGCAGATATGTTGGATCGTTTTAACATTGTAGGCAAAAAAGACCTTTTCCCGGCACAGTTAAGCGGAGGACAACAACAACTGGTGGGTGTGGCTAGGGCACTTATCGCCAATCCTAAATTGATATTGGCAGATGAGCCCACTGGCAATTTGAATTCCACACAAAGTAAAGAAATCATGGAACTTTTTAAACAGTTGAACCAGGAAGGTGTTACAATAGTTCAAGTAACCCATTCAAAGAAAAATGCTGCCTATGGATCGCGAATTATTAATTTATTGGATGGGCGAAGAATAATACAAAACGTCACATAAAGTCAATTTATCTCACTATTCCACTTTTCAATCCAATAACTTTAGCTTCTCAACCCTAAGATGTATCTTTGTTGTTTAGAATGAATATATATAAAGCATGAAATTGAATAAGCAGGATATCTTAAAAGCATTGGAGCATATTACTGTTCCTGGTGAAGGTCAGAATATGGTAGAAAGCGGTGCCGTTAAGAATGTTCAAATTTTCGGCGATGAAATTGAAATAGATATTACCATAAACAATCCTAGTCTTCAAGCGCGTAAGAAGACCGAAGTAGAAATTCTTAAGATCATCCACAAAGAGGTTTATGAAAAAGCAAAGATAAAGATCAATGTAAAAGTTGATGCACCTCCAAAGCAACAAGTCAACGAAATAAAGGGTAAACCATTACCCGGAATACAGAATATCATTGCGGTCGCTTCTGGTAAGGGTGGTGTAGGTAAATCCACCGTAACTGCAAACCTTGCTGTTACCTTGGCGAAAATGGGCTTTAAAGTAGGATTATTGGATGCTGATATTTATGGCCCTTCAATGCCCATAATGTTCGATGTTACCCATGAAAAACCGTTGGCGGTAAACATTGATGGTAAATCAAAAATGAAACCTGTAGAGAATTATGGGGTTAAATTATTGTCAATTGGCTTTTTCACTGAACCAAGCCAGGCAGTAATTTGGCGAGGTCCTATGGCTGCAAAAGCGCTCAACCAAATGATATTTGATGCCCATTGGGGCGAGTTGGATTTTCTATTAATCGATTTACCTCCAGGGACTGGGGATATTCATTTAAGCATAATGCAGGCAATGCCAGTTACAGGTGCCGTTGTAGTCAGTACGCCTCAGGAAATTGCGTTGGCTGATGCTCGTAAGGGTGTCGCTATGTTCCAACAAGAGTCCATCAATGTTCCGGTATTGGGGATTATTGAGAACATGGCCTATTTTACGCCAGCTGAGTTACCTGACAACAAATATTATATCTTTGGAAAAGAAGGGGCAAAAAACCTCGCCGAAGATTTAAAAGTTTCTTTTTTAGGTGAAGTACCCTTGGTACAAAGTATTCGTGAGGCTGGCGATGTTGGTAGACCGGCTGCTATGCAGACTGCAACTCCTATTGAAACGTCATTCGAGGATATTACCCGAAATGTTGTTCAGGAATTGGTTGATAGAAATAAAAGTCTACCACCAACTGAGGCTATTAAAATTACTACGATGGCGGGTTGTTCATCAGTTAATAAGACATGACTATGACATCAGATGAACTAAAATTAAATATTGAAAAAGCACTAGATGAAATCCGTCCTTTTCTGCAAAGTGATGGCGGTGATATTGAGCTTATTTCAATAGATAATGATGCATCTGTCAAGGTAAAACTCCAAGGAGCTTGTGTGGGTTGTACCGTCAACCAAATGACCCTAAAGAGCGGGGTCGAAATGACCATCAAGAAATATGCCCCTCAAATTAAGGAGGTCATTAATATTGATTAAGTCGTTATCCGATTTTTATATTCTAGCCTGATAGGTAAACAGATTATAGTACCTACCTTCTTTAGCAATAAGCTCATCATGTGTACCACGCTCGGCAATGCTGCCATTTTCAATAACCAATATCTGATTGGCCTTACGTATGGTACTTAATCTATGGGCAATGACGAATGTTGTACGGCCCTCCGTAAGTTTGGCCAAACTTTTTTGAATTAAAGCTTCACTTTCCGTATCCAAATTCGATGTGGCTTCATCCAATATCAAGATTTTGGGATTTGCCAATACAGCCCTAGCAATCGCAATACGTTGACGTTGCCCACCTGAAAGTTTAATGCCCCTTTCACCAATAAGGGTGTCGAGACCTTCATCAAAACGATCTGTGAATTCATCTACATAAGCAGCTTTTACGGCCTGCAGTAATTCACTTTCAGATGCATTAGGTCTAGGAAAAAGAATGTTTTCCCTTATAGTACCTTCAAACAAAAAATCGTCCTGTAGTACTACACCCAAGTGTTGTCTGAAACTGTTGAGGTTGACTTTGGATATGTCTTTTCCATCAATAGTAATCTTTCCCAATTGTGGATTTAAAAAACTTGCTGCCAATCCGGCAATGGTACTCTTACCGGAACCGGAACTGCCTACAAGAGCAATTACAGAACCAGATTTAACGTCAAAGCTGATATTATGCAATACCTCCTTTTCTTCTTCATATGCAAAGGATACGTTTTCAAATGACATATCCCCATGTACCTCCTTCAATAAGAGGGTTCGCTCTCCTTCATCGGATTCGGCGGTCATATTCATTAATTCTTCAGTGCGGTCCAAACCAGCCAAAGCTTCGGTCAATTGACTACCTATGTTACTCATTTGTACAATAGGGGCAACCATGAGAGCCAATAGAAATGTAAATTCAAAATATTCACCGGTGGTAAGTTCACCGTTCATCATTTTGTAGCCTCCATAGCCCATCATAATTCCAGTTGTGGCAAGACCTAATAGAAAAGTTGATGAACTGGTCATTACAGCTGTTGCCGTCAAACTTTTCTTTACATTATTGAATAACTTTTCAACTCCTTTTTCGAAAACCCTTCCCTCTTGTTCTTCGGCATTAAATCCCTTGATGACCCTTATTCCCCCTAAAGTTTCTGTTAGTCTTCCTTTCACTTCAGCATTTATTTTACCGCGATCTCTAAAAACAGGCCTAATGATCTTAAAGGCCTTCAGTGCAATTAAGGCAAATAAAATCAATGGGAATAAGGTCAAAAGGGTCATACCCGTGCTAATATCCAATAATAAGATCAACGAAACCACAGCGGTAATTGTACCGCCTACCAATTGTACCAAACCTGTTCCTATTAAATTGCGAACCCCTTCGACATCACTCATTATTCGGGAGACCAAGGCACCTGATTTGGTATTGTCAAAAAATCGGGTGGGCAATGTCAAAACCTTTTTTTGCACTTGAGCCCGTAATTCAGAAATCATAAATTGTGCCTGGATGCTAAGAACTTTGGTCAATAAAAATGAAGTTATGGCCTGGACCAGAAAGGAAAGAACGACCACAACCACCAAAATTTTCAAAAACTCAATGTCTTTGTTGGGTACAATATCATCCATTAAATATTTCAATGACATTGGTGCAACAAAACTGGCTGCACGGCCAATAACAATAAGCAACAAACCAACAAGCACCAAATTTCTCCTTGGCCAAATGATGGTTTTGAATGCGCTTAGAATGCTTACTTTTTTATTTGACATTTTTTAAGGATTCAATTTTAAGAAGACGCAAGTTACTGTAAATTTATATGGATTTGTGGATTAGGATTCTAACCCCATGAATTTTGATTAAAAATTAGCATTTCATTTTCAAGTCCGTTAATTTCACGATGTTGGTCTAAATCTGTCACTAATATTTTGATAATAGAATAATATCAATTTGTATGAAATTTATATATGTTTCACTGTTTTTAGGATTATTATCATGTACCACGAATGAGCAGGTAACAGAAGCGGAACAATGGAAGGCCCAAGCCGATAGCATTACGATTATCCGCGATGATTTTGGGGTGCCTCATATTTATGGGAAGACAGATGCAGATGCCGTTTTCGGATTGCTTTATGCCCAATGTGAGGACGATTTTAACCGGGTGGAACAAAATTATATATGGGCAACTGGTAGGTTGGCCGAAGTAGAAGGGGAAGAGGCACTATATAGTGATTTAAGGGCAAAACTCTTCATGACCGAAAAAGAGGCCAGGGACAATTATAATAATAGCCCTAAATGGTTACAGGATTTATGTGATGCTTTTGCTGACGGGATCAATTATTACCTCTATACACATCCTGAGGTAAAACCAAGATTGTTGACGCGTTTTGAACCATGGATGCCCATGTATTTTAGTGAGGGCTCTATTGGGGGGGATATAGAACGGATCAATACGCGAAAAATCAAGGCATTTTATGAAAGTGGGATGCCTCAGAAAACTTACGAATTTTTAGAATTAAAACAGGGAAAACAGGAAGAACAATTTGTAGAACCCCAAGGTTCAAACGGAATTGCAATTTCGGGAAAATTAACAACATCGGGCAATGCCATGCTTCTGATTAACCCGCATACCTCCTTTTATTTTAGAGGAGAAGTGCATATGGTAAGTGAGGAGGGCCTAAATGCCTATGGGGCGGTAACTTGGGGCCAGTTTTTTGTGTATCAAGGCTTCAATGAAAAAACAGGGTGGATGCATACCTCTACCTATACCGATGTCATGGATGAATTCGTTGAAAAAACTATGGTCATTGAAGGAAATAACGAAGCTTTTTATCAATATGGGGAAGAAATGCGTCCTATAGAAACTTACGAAGTTATTTTAAAATATAAGGATGGCGATGAAATGAAAGAAAAGACCTTTCCTGCTTACAGAACCCATCATGGGCCCATTACACATTTGGTTGATGGGCAATGGACGGCTTCTGCCATGATGTGGGAGCCAGCAAAAGCCTTAGAACAATCATACATTCGTACAAAAAAGGAGGGGTACAAAGGCTTTAGAGAGATGATGAATATACGCACCAACTCATCAAACAATACGGTTTATGCCGATGCTGAGGGGAATATTGCTTATTTCCATGGAAATTTTGTTCCCAAACGTGATACTCAGTTCAATTATTCCCAACCTGTTGACGGCAGTAATCCAAAAACCGATTGGCAGGGATTACATACCGTTGATGAGAATATCCTATTGTTGAATCCTGAAAATGGCTGGTTACAGAATTGTAATTCGACTCCTTATTCTGCTGCCTTGGAATTTAGTCCTAAAAAGGAGGATTATCCGAATTATATGTCAATTGACAGGGAGAATTTTAGAGGAATCCATGCTATTAACTTGTTAAAAGATAGTGGAGGGTATACTCTTGATAAGTTGATTGGTTTGGCGCATGACCCCTATTTGCCAGCTTTTGAAAAGCTGATTCCCGGACTTGTAAAAGCTTATGATTCCCACGATGATAAAAATCCAAAACTTAGGGAGGCGATTAATGTACTGCGTAAGTGGGATTTTAAAACCTCGAAAGCGTCTGTAGGCATGACTTTGTCGCATTTTTATGGAACCAGATATTACGCTGAGGGAGAGTATGAAACGGGGATGACACCCATGGAGAGGATCAATTTTTGGGGCAGTGAATCACCAACTGGGGAGAGACTACGAATTTTTGAAGCTGTGATCGACCAACTCACAGTTGATTTTGGTTCTTGGGAAATACCATGGGGAAAAGTACATCGTTACCAGCGCTTAAATGGGGATATTCACCAAGCTTTTGATGACAGTAAACCAAGTATTCCTGTTGGTTTTGCCTCTGGACGTTGGGGAGCATTGGCCGCCTATGGTGCCCGATATTCCAACAATACCAAAAAGATTTACGGTACACGTGGCAATAGCTTTGTGGCCGTCGTTGAATTTGGTGATAAAGTAAAAGCAAAAAGTATTTTGGCAGGCGGACAAAGTGGTGACCCCACTTCAGTACATTTTAATGATCAGGCCCAGCGCTATGCAGACATGCAATTTAAAGAAGTACCCTTTTACAAAGAGGATGTTTTACAAAGAGCAGCGAAAACTTACAAGCCTGGTCAGCGATAGAGTTACTCTTTCGTAACTATTAAGGTGGCTTTGGAACCTTCGGATAATAACCATTTGTTGGAGTATATCAATTGACCGGTTTCATCATAAACGTCTACTTGTGCAGTATTGGGACTTGCTGAACCCTCGTTGAGGGCTTCAAAATCCAAACGGTTAAAACCTTTTGCCAAATCTACATTCACTCCTTTAAAACTCCCAGTAAGCAATACATTATGGTCAATCACATGGCCATTGATTGATATTTTCACACGATCGCCATCCACGTATTCATGGTCCCTACACACTATTCCCACAAACTTCCCATTGCTTTTGATATCACCAAGATATTGGTCACCAAATTTTTCTTTGGAGCCCCCTTTTTTTTCTGATCTGCCTACTTTCGGGTCCAGTTTTAAGTCATGACCGGCTTGAAGCATTTTGTTGTCAGATAACATTTTAATGGGCATTCTTGTAAGTGAGTCCCTTAGATTTACATCTGGCTTTTTATCAATAATCGAAGGAATATTCAGCGCTGTTCCTTGTGATGTATTATTATTTTCATCAGGATTGGTGACCGCACCGATTTCCAAAGGTGTATTGTTCGGAATGTCGGTCTGCGTATACCCCAAAAAGCAAAGCATCAACAAAAAAGCAAATATTAAAATCTGTTTTGCGAACATTCTTGAATAATAAAATTTCTCGATAAAGATAGCAATTACCCTGCCATAGGGACTTAAAGCACTGTTAATTTCGCTGAAGAGTTGAATAGGAAGCGTAATTCATGCTTGTATAGAAATGCTGATCAATAGGAGTTTTAGTTGAATTAGCCTTAGTTTGTAACCTGTAATTGTTGAAGAAAGGCTGCATAATTAGTATTATTCGGATGCATTTGAACAAGTTGGGAGCCTATCTCCCTTGCTTTTTCGATTTCACCATATTTTGAAAAGAAATATGCCAAGGTATAGAGCAACTCCTCATTTG
>JAAETN010000678.1 GCA_024228355.1 Maribacter sp.
AGTATCTACCAAATACGACCCATTGCCATAGTACTGCCCAAAGACAATCAAGACGTAAAGGAAGCTATTGCAATAGCCTATGAAAATGGAATAACAATTCTACCTAGAGGTGCGGGAACCAGCTTGGCCGGACAAACGGTTGGGAAATCTCTCATTTTGGATTTCTCAAAGTATATGAACTCCATTATAGAAATTAATTTGTCCGAAAAATCGGTGCGGGTCCAACCGGGAATGGCCAGAGATGATTTAAATGCAATATTGGAACCCTATGGCCTACACTTTGCCCCAGATCCTGCCACAAGTAGTCGAGCCAATGTAGGTGGTATGGTCGGTAACAATTCTTCAGGCACCAAAAGTATCTTGTTCGGTAAAACCGTCGACCATGTGTTGGAAGCGAATGTTCTTCTTGCCGAAGGCACTGAATTACATTTAGAAAATTGCACTCCTGAGACTTATAAGAAAAAAGCAAATCAAAACAATAGAGAGGGGGAAATTTATAGATCTTTCGAAAAACTGATCAAAACCCATTCCGAGGAAATCAAGGAACGATTCCCTAGGGTAATGAGAAGGGTCGGCGGTTATAATTTAGATGAATTTGTTTATACGGACCAATGGAACTTGGGCAAACTGGTCTGTGGTAGTGAGGGCACTTTGGCAACTACTTTGGAACTAAAGCTAAATTTGGTAGATCTTCCCAAACATAAATCGGTCTGCGTAGTTCACTTTTCAAAGGTTTTAGAGGCCATCTCGGCTGTTGAGTCCATGCTAAAGTACAATCCTTCCGCAGTAGAAATATTGGATAAAACGGTTGTGGATCTGAGTAGATCTAATTTGACCACCAAACATCATTGCCATTTTTTAGAAGGTAATCCCGCAGCTATTCTGATTGTCGAATTCTACGGTGATACCTCAGAAGATGTTCTAGACCGACCAAAAAATATGATCGAAGAACTCAAGGCCAAGGGCTTTGGATATGCCTATCCACTTTTTTCAGAAGGAGAGGCTTATAATGACGTTTGGATCATACGCAAAAAGGGGCTAGGATTAATGCTTGGTTTAAAAGGAAATAAAAAACCATTGGCTTTTATTGAAGATGCAGGGATTCCTTCGGAACATTTGCCCGAATACATAGATAGAGTCTTGAAAGTTTGCGAAAAGCATCAAACAAAAGCAGCCATGTATGCACATGCCAGCGTTGGTGTTATTCACGTGCGCCCCATTCTAGATTTGCGATTGGCCGAAGATATTGAAAGGTTAAAGAACATTAGCGAAGATACCTTCAAATTAGTTATGGAATATGGAGGGTCCTGGAGCGGAGAACATGGTGATGGTCTCGTAAGAAGCTCCTACAACAAGCGCTTTTTTGGTGATTCCCTTTACAATGCTTTTCTTGAAGTCAAAAACCTATTTGATCCGGAGAATTTGATGAATCCCGGTAAAATTATAGAAGCCCAGACCATAGAGAAAAATCTACGCTATGGTACATCATATAAAGATGATGAGGTAAAAACCGAATATAACTATAAGGAAGAGGAAGGTTTTGAGTCTGCGGTACATATGTGTTCGGGTGTTGGGGAATGTCGCAAAGTCTTGGGTGGAACCATGTGCCCCAGTTTTAAGGCTACCCGCGACGAGGAGCACTCCACTCGCGGACGTGCCAATGCACTGAGAATGGCTATGTCAAATCAGTTTGGGTCTGAAGGATTATCAAGTAGTCGTTTGCATGATGTGATGGATTTATGCCTTTCTTGTAAGGCCTGTAAATCCGAATGCCCCAGTAATGTGGATATGGCCAAAATGAAAAGTGATACGCTACAAATGTACTATGATGAACATGGTATTTCATTGAGGGATAAACTCATACGGGATTCTGCTAAAGCGTCAAGCAATATCTCCGGATGGAAAGCAGGAATTGTAAATTCAGTTCAAAAAAGCAATTTGTTCAAGTCCGTTTTAGAACGTACCGCCAATTTCGACAAGAGAAGAACTTTGCCCGATTTTGCTAAAGAACCTTTTTATAAATGGTTCAAGAAGCATGCGAAAAAGACCAATACCGGTGCTAAAAAGGTTGTCTTGTTTGCCGATACATATTTGAATTATCATGAGCCCAATATCGGAATCAGTGCTTTGGAGCTTTTGAATTCCTGTGGCTATAAGGTAATCTTAGCGAATGTCGGTTGCTGTCAAAGACCAAAGATTTCCCACGGTTTTCTAAGGGATGCCAAAAGAGATGGCTCAAAGACCATTGACAGAATTAAACAGTTTTTGGACCAAGGTTTAAAAGTAGTGGTCTGCGAACCAAGCTGTGCTTCCGCCTTAAACGATGATCTCCCAGATTTAATTGCAAACCAGGAAATAGCTGAGCAATTGAAGAACGGGGTTATGATGATCGACGTATTTTTAGCAGATGAATATGAAAACGGCCGTTTGGATGTTGATTTCGAACCCATATCTAAAGGAGTGGCGATACACGGTCATTGCCACCAAAAGGCCCTTTATGGTACCAATAGCATGAAATCATTGTTGAAAAACCATAAAAACGTGGTAAGTGAAATCTCATCCGGATGCTGTGGAATGGCAGGCTCCTTTGGATACGAAATAGAGCATTATGATTTGTCAAAAAAAATTGGGAATGAGATTCTTTTCCCCGCAATAGAGAAGTTAAACGACGACCACGAACTCGTGGCCTGTGGTTTTAGCTGCCGCCATCAAATAGCACATTTTACCGAGGCAAGACCCAAGCATTTTGTCCAAGTAATAAAGGCAACAAAAACTTTAATTTAAAAACCGATTGAAATAAATATACCAATGGAGAATTTAAGAGAAATGAACACCAGTACAAGAATTTTAATGGGCCCAGGACCTAGCGATGCACATCCTAGAGTCTTAAGAGCAATGTCTACTCCTTTAATCGGCCATTTAGATCCTGAATTTTTAGTGGTTATGGATGATATTAAGGCCATGGTACAAGAAACTTTACAGACCAAAAATCCATTGACCTTTGTGGTTTCAGCTCCAGGAAGTGCAGGTATGGAAACCTGTTTGGTGAATTTATTGGAACCCGGTGATGAGGCAGTTATTTGTATTCATGGAGTTTTTGGCAACCGCTTGGCGGATATCGCCGAACGTTGTGGCGCAAAGGTTATTAAGGTAGAAGCAGATTGGGGAACACCGATAAATTCGGAGGATGTAAAAAAGGCTTTGGCAAGTTGCAATCCAAAATTACTCGCCATTGTACATGCCGAAACTTCAACAGGCGTGTTACAACCGTTGGAAGAAATAAGTAAAATGACCAAAGAAGCAGGCGCTTTATTGGTGGTGGATGCCGTTACATCATACTGCGGAACCGACCTGAAAGTAGATAAATGGGGAATAGATGCCTTGTATTCGGGAAGTCAAAAATGTCTGAGTGCCCCTCCGGGACTTTCTCCAGTTACCTTTAGCCAAGCGGCAATAGATGTATTGGATAATAGAAAAACGAAAGTACAGAGCTGGTTTTTAGATTTGACTATGGTCAAGAATTACTGGACAGGTGCCAAAAGAGCATATCATCATACCGCCCCCATTTCTGCCATGTTCGCCATGCGTGAAGCTTTACGTATTGTCTTGGAGGAAGGCCTTGAAAACCGTTTTGCACGTCACTTAAAAAATCATGAGTTACTACGGGACAAGCTGGAGGCCATGGGCTTTGAGTTTTTGGTGGAAAAACAGTACCGCTTGCCTATGCTGAACGCCGTACGGATTCCTCAAGGAGTGGACGATGTGGAGGTCAGAAAATGTTTGCTGGAAAAATACAATATAGAGATTGGGGGTGGTCTTGGACCATTCGCAGGAAAAATATGGCGGGTAGGATTGATGGGCGAAAGTTCGGATATCAACCATATAAATATGTTAATAGCTGCGCTAAAAGAAGTTATGTAGACCCCTGAGAACTTATAAGAGAGATTATACTAAATAGAATGGTCTTTATTACGCTGTAAAATTATACTGACATTTGTATATGGGGAATCTTCATTCCATGGTCAATTGTAAAGCTGGGCTTTAGTTGACTACTTTTTTTTGCAAAGCCACATGTGATTCCACGAATTATATTACTTTGAGTCAAAGTTCAAATAAAGGATGAAATAATTCAATTAAAATGTGGAGAACTACGGACTCTAAAAAATGATTTCAAACTGATATTGACTTTTTGACCGTTGACCGTAATTCTGGCGTAAATGTTAGTTTTGTTGTTTTTAGATCGAGCGGTGTACGCCCAAAATAATACAGAAAATGTTAAAGAAGTTTTCATGTTTTCGTCTTTATGGTGAAACAATTAGTTAGACGAAAGTCAAATCAACAATGAAAATTTATACGTGTTAAAGGCTCAATTTATAAAACTGTTGACAGTTATGTTGACGATTTTAAAAAATGTTGATGATTTGTGAACTTTTAAAACCAATCTATATCATATAAAATGAAACCCTTAAAAACATAAAACCTTGCCAATCATATGATTGGCAAGGTTTTGATTTCATTTGATAACCTTAAAAGTGACCTGGCTGGGGTTAACTTCGCTCCGCTCGTTTGACCCAGCGATCCCGTCATCCTAACGGATGCCAGATTTTTGTTTCTGTCCAAAACCTGGAGCAAGCTCGGCTTTTCTTCAAAAACAAAAATCCCTGTCAATTCTGACAGGGATTTTCCGTTTGATTGTGACCTGGCTGGGGCTCGAACCCAGGACCCTCTCCTTAAAAGGGAGATGCTCTACCAACTGAGCTACCAGGTCTTTTTGGTAGGCCTGCCTTTGTCGGCAGACAGGC
>JAAETN010000679.1 GCA_024228355.1 Maribacter sp.
AAATATTTCAACATTTATTTTTGACGATGATGTCTTTACTTCCAACAAACCATATCTGAAGGAGTTCTGTGAGAAATATAAAAAGGCTGTGAAAGTGCCTTTTGTTGCAAACGCACATATCAGAGCGTTTGATGACGACAGGGCAAAGATGCTGAAAGACGCAGGATGTATGATTATTAAGTTCGGATTGGAAAGTGGAAGTGAAAGGATCAGAAAGGATATACTCAAACGGCCAATGACTAATGATGACATAATCAACGCATTTGAATGTGCCCACAAATATGATCTTCACACGTCAGCTTTCGTTATGTTCGGACTTCCATATGAAACTATGGATGAAATTCTTGAAACAGTAAAGCTGCTTGGTACAATAAAACCCGGTCGTTTCAGATGGTCCATTTTTTACCCATTTCCTAGAACAGTGGCTTACGAAATAAGTAAAAAAGGTAATTTTATTAATTTTGATAAGATGAATGCTCTGGACAACTTCACAGATGACACTTGCCTGGATTTTG
>JAAETN010000680.1 GCA_024228355.1 Maribacter sp.
AGTCGCCTAAATTCAAAATTCAAACTCACGCTACACCGCTTTCCAAAAATCATCAAATTAGCTCAAAAAGCGTGAGCAGCCGTCCCTCATGTTAAATTCTAATTTACGTTAGCGGGCGTTAGGCTGCTGGCAAAACCGGGCCTACTGTCGGATCCGTGGCAATTCAAATTGTCCATCTACGGTTAATAGTTCCCCCTTTGCCACTGTTTCGGTATAAAAGGCGTCTTTAGAAAGATTGGCTTGGTGCGGGGTCCTCGGCGGGCGCTAGGGGCGTTATCCCGAGTTCGCAGGTTCGAATCCTGTGCCTCGCCAATTTCTCCAAAGTCGCCTAAATTCTAAATTCAAACTCGCGCGCTATACCGCTTTTCAAAAATCATCAAATTAGCTCAAAAAGCGTGCGCAGCCGTCCCTCATGTTAAATTCTAAATGTCGTGCATGAAAGGGCTCTCTCCACTTTTTTTCGTTTTAAAATTTTTAGAATAAACATGTTCTTTAATACAATAATGGAGTTTGAAGAAAAGTGCAGATAGCCCTTTTCTGGCAAAACAGCGACGATATATGTATAGCTATAGGGATATCCATAATAGCTCCAGAAAATTTTCCTCGCTTATCGAGGACGACTGGTCCAATTTATCGATGTGTTTACACCTGACAACAACCACTTTTTTAAAAAGTGATATTTAAAAGATATTTTTTGATGACGATACTTTTCATTATTAGAAATAGAAACACACAACACGTTAACTTTTGGAAGCCACTTATTACTTTGCTCGCCATTGAAACCCTGGTATGAAGAAAGATC
>JAAETN010000681.1 GCA_024228355.1 Maribacter sp.
GTAAAAAACGGGATTGATGCCATGAAGGGGAAGGGAAGTATTGCCATAGATATTATACCCGCTGGTAAATACGTGAATATTCTGGTGGCCGATACCGGCGGTGGAATCGCAAAAAGTGAATATCAAACCATTTTCAACCCAGGAGTGACCTCCAAAAAAAGGGGTTGGGGTCTTGGATTATCATTAGTTAAAAGAATAGTTGAAGAATATCATCAAGGAAAAGTAAAAGTACTCTCCTCAGGTAAGGAAGGTACCATAATGCAGATATCCTTAAAAGTAAATAATTAAGCCATGTCGAAGGAAAGATTTGAAGTTCTCAAAGAAGCTGATATTACCAATAATTGTCCAGAATGTTTTAATCAGGACATGAATATAACGTTTCAGCAAAAGCATAAATACGGAAAATTGTATGATAGGACCACCAATGAGGTAACGCATAAAATCAAATGCAACAAATGCGAATCTATAATCTATCCTGTGAATTGGACCGATGATATTGAACGAACCTTCAATTATTATCAAAAAATGGTTACCCCGAAAAAGGCTTCAATCCGATTTACCTCTTTGTTTTACATATTGATTATCTCTTTAATAGTATTGATAGGAGTGGGGGGATATCTATGGCAATCCGGGATTATTCAATTTTAGAGCGAATTTTATCCGCAATGGCCATGAATTCCTCCCTGGCAGGTGCAACTTTGTGCTGAAAGGTTGCTTCTTTCATTTCATTCAATGGAATCAAATGTACGTGAACATGAGGTACTTCGAGACCTATTACCGTAATGCCCACCCTATTACAATTAATGGAAGCTTCAATGGCCTTGCCGACTTTTCTTGAAAAAGCCATAAGACCTAAATAGGTTTCCTCATCCAAATCCATAATCCTATCAACTTCCTTTTTTGGAACA
>JAAETN010000682.1 GCA_024228355.1 Maribacter sp.
AGTAGTTATCATCTAATACCTATCAGGCAAAGATGGTGATCTTCCTACAGAGGACTTTCACCTCATTAGTTAATACCCATGTCGGGCGTACACAAGAGCAATCAGTACGCACAGCAAGCTGTGCCGGACTGCTTTTCCGCTACGCTTCAAATCAGCCGCTGTTGCAGGCGTTATGTTTAGGAAGGAAGAATGAAAAAAGTAGCAATTGCAGCTGTTATTGTAATTCTCGCAGTAGTAGTTGGAACATACTTCTACTTTTCAGGCAAAGAGTATGTTGTCAGAATTACTGAGTCAGATATCAGGCAAAAACTAGACGAAAAACTTCCGATAACAAAAACGTATTTATTTATCATTCAGGTGACGCTGGAAAACCCTAGAGTAAACCTTATAAACGGTTCAAATAGAGTCAATGCGGGTCTTGATGTAATTTTTAATATCACTATTGGGAAAAATCCTAAACCTCTAGGTGGTACAGTTGATGCTTCGGGCGGAATTAACTATGTACCCGAAAAAGGTGAATTTTACCTTACTAACCCAATAATTGAGGATTTTGAAATCCAAGGCATACCCTCTAAATATATGGATAAAGTCAATGAAGCATTGACTAAAGCTTTAGCGGAATACTATAGCAAAAACCCCTTTTATACTCTCCGGGCAACAGATGCCAAGCAAGCTGCAGCCCGTATGGTTTTGAAAAATGTAATAGTAGAGGACAAAGAACTGGTGGTAACCCTTGGCATTTAAACATAACAAAGCGCTGTTGTCGGAATCACTCGCTGCGCTCGCTCTCCGCAAAGCGCGGCGTTATGTTTTCTGTAGCATCTGGAGAAAAAGATATTATTAAATCATTAATTACAGTTCTCATAGTTTCTCTACTTGGGATCTTGATCTTAGTTTTCTATGAAGATGATGTTCCTATTAATGAGATGGGATTAAGTATATCAGCACAGGTATATAATCCGAATGATGCACAAGTTGTAAAATCTGAAGCACATAAACAAGAACAACCTCAACAAGCACTGCATAAGCTCACAATTGAACCATCTAACATCGATAAAAACTCAATTATCCCTAGTATTCAAATACCTGCTATCCAACCAGACTTTATTAGCAAACATGATCAAAAAGAAATAGAAACAACTATAAACCCAGAGTTGATGGGAGATTTACTTGATGGGCTAGCGTTACCAGCAATCACAGTTGACCATATAAAGAGGAATGCAGAGATAATAAAAAGCGGTAAAGTGCCTGCAGACTGTATGCCTCGCTATACAGATAGTTGTGAATCATATTTTCCAGAAATCTCTGAAGAACAGAATCAAGACTGGAAGGAAGAAATGGATGAAGTTTTATCCTATCTGATTTCAGAATATATCAAGGATAAAAATATTGATTTGATGAAAGTAATTTGCAATCAGCTCATTTGCGAGGTACTTATTGCGTTTAATGCAAATGGTGAATTAACGGTTCCTATTGAAAACATGCACAGTGAATGGTCTAGATTAGTGGCTTATCTGATAGGTAGTGATTATCTAAATTTAGTTGACATAGATTTAGGAATAAAACCTCATGGAATAAGTTCCGACAGAGCAAATAATGTATATTTTCAGTATTTCTATTTGGTATTTAAAGAGTAATATGCAAATTTACAAACATAACCAAAACGTTAAGTGGTAAAAAGAAGTGAGGTTTAATTTTGGCATTCAGCGAGTTTGAATTGAAACTAATTGATAAAAGCGTCGGCAATCTATGCCGTGAAAGAACGCCTGCCAAGAATCAAAATGAACTTAGATTTACATACGAAGTGAAAGGTCATGGTATATTGGTTTGGGAAGAACGGCCAGGCTGGAGAAATCCGGAAGAATGGACCAAGATGGGTGTTGCCAAATTTCTATACACTCGCTCAAAGAAACAATGGAAATTGTATTGGATGCGCCGGGACTTAAAGTGGCATTTATATGATCCTGATGTTAGTGTGTCAAATACACTGGAGCCATTAGTATCTGTAGTAGCTCAAGATCAATGGGGTGCATTTTTTGGCTAAATTGCCACAACCACATAACCAGAGCAAGCAGTACGCACAGCAAGCTGTGCCGGACTGCTTTTCCGCTGCGCTACAAATCAGCCGCTGTTGCAGGCGTTATGTGCTCTATGATTCATCAGTGATTTACAATTAATTTCATTAATAAACACAAAGGAATATTTCATGCCGGAACTAAAAACATACAATCTATTTATTAGTCATTCATGGGCATATGGTGATGCTTATGAAAAACTGGTCTCATTTTTCAATGAACACCCAAATTTCAAGTGGGCTGACTACTCAGTACCAAAAGATGATCCCATTCATAACGCACCAAATGACAAGGCTCTTTACGAGGCGATTAAAAATCAGATGCCCTTTGTAAATTGTGTGGTAATGATGGCAGGTGTTTACAGCACATATTCAACTTGGATAAATAAAGAAATTGAAATAGCAAAGGAAGTTTATTCAAAGCCATTGATTGCTGTCGAACCGTGGGCTTCAGAAAAAACGTCAAAAATTGTGAAAGACAATGCTGATGAAATAGTGAAGTGGCAAAGCGCATCAATAGTAAATGCTATAAGGAATCATTCGATTTAGGTGGATTATGAGAAAAGCACTAATTATCGGAATAAATTACTATGAACATGGTTCACCTCTCTATGGTTGTGTAGATGATGCTCATGCAGTAAAGGCAGTATTAGAGCGTCATGATGGAGGCTCAGTTAATTTTGATTGCATGTTGCATACAGGCACAGGCTCAAGTGATCGCGTAGATCGAAGTGAAATGAAAGACAGTATCGAAGAACTGTTTAAAACAGAAGCAGAAATTGCTTTATTCTATTTCGCTGGTCATGGGCATATTGAGGCTACTGGAGGGTATTTACTAGCATCAAACTCAAGCAGAGGAGATGAAGGGGTATCGTTATCAGAGATTTTGACTTTTGCTAATGCTTCGCCCGCAAAAAATAAAATTATAATATTGGATAGTTGTCATTCTGGTATAGCAGGAACATCACCCGCAAATGAACAATTAGCGTCATTGTCTGAAGGATTGACGATTTTGACCGCATCAACAAAAGATCAATACGCAACTGAAGAAAATGGGAGAGGAGTATTCACAACTCTCTTGGTGGATGCACTTAATGGTAGTGCTGCGAATCTTACGGGTGATATCACGCCTGGTAGTGTATATGCTCACATAGATCAATCACTAGGAGCTTGGGAACAGCGACCTGTTTTTAAAACTAACGTAAAAGAATTTGTTTCTTTAAGAGAAGTCGCTCCCCCAATACCACTAACAGACTTACTTCGACTGAAAGAATTTTTTCCTAGCCCAGGCTACGAGTTCCCCTTAGATCCGACCTATGAACCTGAATTGAAGGGACGAGACCCAGGAATGCCTTCCCCAATTCCTGAAAATACGAGAACATTTGCAGTTTTACAAAAATATAACAGGCTCAATTTACTCGTACCAGTCGAAGTCCCCCATATGTGGAATGCTGCAATGGAGAGTACGGCTTGCAGGCTTACTGCTCTAGGGGAACACTATCGAAGACTGGTGGAAAAAGAGCGTATTTGAGTGAGCTATTAAAATTACCGTTAATATGCACATAACAAGGCAAATGCACTCGGACGGCAAAAAGCTCCGCTCCTTCGTCGCTCTGCTTTTTGCCGCCGGTGATTTGCGACGTTATGCAGAGGTAAACTATGGACGTTGATGCATGTGGCCTAGGTGTAAACTCACCTGAACCCATTGAGTGTCATCGATGTAGAATGAGTTATCCAAGTAATTTACCTGAATGCCCCAAATGTCATGGTTTATCTGATTTTAAGGCAGTAAAACTAGGTTATGAGCTTCCTGAAAAAGTAAGAAAGGGAAACAGAACCATAAGAATCATTCTTTTTATAGGAGCATTAATTTGTTTATGGATTCTATTTTTAACCTATATTTAATGCACAAATCTCAGCATAACCAGGCCATTAAATACGCACACTCCATGTGCCGGACTGCTTATTTGCTGCGCAAACAATCAGCCGTTTGTGGCAGGCGTTAGGCTGACAAGAGCATGATACCTACACTTAAAACTGAAAGACTCAAACTAATCCCTCCTAACGCAGATTGCTTTGCATTATATGAACAATTCTATACTGATGCTGAGGCATCAAAAATGTATGGAGGCCCTATAAGTAAGGAGCAAGTCTGGGCGAGGTTAAAAGCAGATCTAGGTTCATGGCACTTAGTAGGCTTTGGTATTTGGATTATCCAGCTTAAAGCTAATAATAACTTTATTGGAACGTGCGGATTTTGGAAGGGAAATGACTGGCCTAGAGAACTTACATGGTGGGTATTGCCAGAAGCTCGCGGTAAGGGTGTCGCTACAGAAGCATCAAAAGCTGCTTTACTACATGCGTATAACGAATTTAAATGGGATACAGTTGAAACCTATATGAATGACGAAAATATTGCAGCACGCGTTTTGGTCAAAAAGCTAGAAGGTGTAAAAACTAAACGACTAAAGTTTATCGACGGTCTAAGTAGAGATATTTATGTACTTCCAAAGCCAGCCTAACAAGAGCAATCAATACGCACAGCAAGCTGTGCCGGACTGCTTTTCCGCTGCGCTTCAAATCAGCTGCTGTTGCAGGCGTTACACAGCTAGATAAACATTGACTCTGTTGCGCAACATGCTACACTTGGCTCATGATCAAGTCATTTAAACATAAAGGTCTACAGACCTTTTTTGAAACAGGTAATACAAGAGGTATTCAATCAAATCATGTAAACAAGTTGCGACTGCAACTGGCTGCTTTGGATACCGCTACCAATATTGATGATATCGATATCCCAGGATATCGGTTGCATAAACTCAAAGGTTCAAGAAAAAATATTTGGTCTATTACTGTAAATGGCAACTGGAGAATTACCTTCAACTTGACAGATGGTAATGTTTATATTGTTAACTATGAGGACTATCACTAATGACTATGCATAATCCCCCTCATCCTGGTGAGTTTATCCATACAACTTATATGGAACCTTTTGGAATTAGCTGTAGATTTCTAGCCAAAAATCTCGATGTGGCTGCATCAACATTAAATCGACTCTTAAAACAGCAGAGCGGTATCAGCCCTGAAATGGCTCTACGCTTATCGAAAGCAATTGGCCGCTCTCCTGAAAGCTGGCTTGCAATGCAAGATAATTATGACCTATGGCGAGCAAGGAAAAAGATCAAACTAAATGCTGTCAATAAGCTTAATTTAAACGCTGCGTAACAAGAACATGAAGTGGATTCGTCAATCTGTCGCACTTTTTGCTTGTGTAAAAAATCCGCCAGAACAACTCACCACTTATGTTAGGCGTTAGAAGGCATGAAGAATGATCGCTAAGTTTAGATATATAGCAATATGTATTGGTGGCCTAGCTTTAGCATTTATAGATCCAAAATTAGCTTTTTTTTATGCAATCACAGGCTTGCTATTACTTATTTATGTTCAATATAGAGTAATGTGCAATAGTCCTAATAAAGAATTTTTTAGAACAAAAAGTGATTTTAAAAATTTAAATGAAGAATTTAAGGCTCAGATCTATATAGGCTTATACATGGTAATTTCATCACTAATTGGTTTATTCATTAACATTGGAGTATCACTGTATGCCTTATAACAAGTGCAATCAGTACGCACAGCAAGCAGTGCCGGACTGCTTTTCCGCTACGCTCCAAATCAGCCGCTGTTGCAGGCGTTATACAACTAAATGAGAATGTCATGGAGCCATTAGATCTCACACCAGAACAAATAGCTAAAAAAGTGAGAAATAAGAAACCTACAGAAATGGATACCTTTCCATTGCTGTTTAGCTTTATTGGTCGTATCGGACGGCGTCAGTTTTTAATTTGGTATATACCTATCATGTTGGTGTCCTTCATCATAGCTATCTTCGATGTGGAAATTGGAGGTTATTTTTACTTACTCATGTTGTGGCCTCTATTTTCGCTAACTACAAAGCGATACCATGACTTAGGTAGTGCTGGTTGGTTTGGACTATTTCAATTGCTTCCAGGCATTGGAGGATTAATGATAGTGTTGGCAGGCTGTGGTTTAATTATTGGAAACTTTCATGATAATCGCTACGGTAAATCTATTTATAAGAAGCAAAGCGTTGTATAACCAGGCCATTAAATACGCACACTGCGTGTGCCGGACTGCTTATTCGCTGCGCGAACAATCAGCCGTTTATGGCAGGCGTTAGATGACTATGCATAGATTAATTCAAATTTTAAAAATTGTTGTATTTTCTTATTCAAGCATTTCGGTTGTTTGCAGTGCTGAAGATTATGGTAAGTTTACTAACTACATCCCCACTAATATGAGCATAAATGCTGATATTATGGTCCTTGCTACCCCACCTAAAGTTCAAGAAATCTTAGTGCGAATGCAATCAGCAATGAAAAGTAACTCTGAGTGGTTTAAATCTTATATTTCTAAGTCTGAAAAAGACAAACCATTAGAGTTCCATAAAAACTTTGGAATTACCAAGCAAGAATATCAATACTTTCTTTCTCAATCAAAAAAAATGCAACTTGTAAAGAATGGAGAAGCAACTCTTAATTTCTCTTTTAATAGTCAGAATGAAGTAGAAATTATTGGTCTTCCCGGAAAGTATCCACACGACAAATTATCATATAATGTTAAATCTAATATTATTAACATAGCAAATAATAACCTTGGTGAATTTACAACGATAAATCAAACTAAGTCAGACTCACCGACTGGAAAATGGACTGGAGTACAATGGAAGATCCAAGAAGTAAATTCTGCTAGTGACTATAAATCTATCAAGTTTGCTATAGGAACCCTTTCAGAAGAAAATAAAAACATTATTTATTACGATGTAAATATTGCAGTTAATGGCACGCCTAACAAACTTAGTTATATACTGCTCTATGATCCAGCGTAATAGTCATCTAACAAAGGCATGAAGATGGATTCCATAAATCGACACGTTTTTTGGCAAGCAAAAAAAGCGCCTATCTATTCCACCACTTATGCTGGGCGTTACATTGCTAGGAATATTGTGAGATTGGTCTTAATATTAGTGTTTTTAAATTTTCCATTGTTTGCTGCTGAGACGGATAAAGATAAAATTTCAAAAATGCATAAATCACTTAATGGTTCATGTACTTATTCTATGCTTGAAAAGTACCAGAAAGATAAAGAGATGCAATGTTTAGTCAATAGCTTAAAATTACGCTGTAACGCAATAGATGATTGTTATACTTATTGCTTATCAAAAAATATTGGTAAAAATGTTGGTGGTGGTTGTGCTCACCTATGTAATTAGGCGAATGAAAAATCATGGAATCCACCAAAATCAACAAAGGAATGTACTACTCCAAATGAAAAAGCAATGTAACCAAGGCATTAACTGGATTCCAAAACCTGTCACTTTTTTTGCTGTGCAAAAAGAAGCGCCATGTTTTTCCACCAGTTATGCAGGGCGTTACATGTCTATCAACCAATGGGGCCATCAATATTGATTTCTGGAAAGTGTAGTTGTGGTTTAGTGAAAATGACCCTCTCTCTACCGAGTGAGTTGTCCAACTATTCCCCGCGAGCCTGTGACTGTGACTTTTGCATGGAGCGTAACATTTCCTATATTTCTCACCCAGAAGGTAGCCTTACAATTCAAAGCAAGGATAAATTACTTCCGCTCCAACAAGGACAAAAACAGGCTTCATTTTTATCCTGCATACACTGCAATGATGTAGTGGCAGTTGTTCGTAAATTTGGCAATTTGAATAAAGGGGCAATAAATGCAACTTTACTCAAAGATTTTCATCAAATGAAAGAACCACAGATTATTTCTCCAAAATTACTTCCTGCAAAAGAAAAGGTAGAGCGTTGGAATAGTCTATGGTTAACGGTAAAAATAGAATATGTGTCAAACATGTAACCAAAGCAATCAGTACGCACAGCAAGCTGTGCCGGACTGCTTTTCCGCTGCGCTCCAAATCAGCCGCTGTTGCAGGCGTTA
>JAAETN010000683.1 GCA_024228355.1 Maribacter sp.
CCTGGAAGCTGATAATTTGCGGGATTTCGCAAGCATGATTGCTATGGGGATAAATATAACAACTGTGGCGGTATTTATGATGAATGCGGAGAGAAGGGCAATTGTAATACAGAGAACGATAATAAGCCGTGGTTCTGTTTTTCCTGCCAATCTATCTATATGACGCCCAAGCCATTCAACAAGCCCGGTGCGTACCAACCCGGCGCTTAATACAAACATAGCAGTAATAATTGCCGTCGCGGAACTGGCAAAACCGTAGAGCGCCTGGTTTGAATTGATTAACCCCAATACAATAAGCGCAACCAACACACACAGGGCCGTCAAGTCTATCCTTAGCTTACCGGAAATGAACAAGAACATTGCGCCAACGACCACAATGAGTACTAATAATATATTAATGTCTGGCATGTTTTCTTCATTTTAATCGGCAATACCCATAAATAAGCAAAATAAAAGATTCAAAAGTTATTTAGAACAGTATTGGTATTTTCGTTTTTAATAATTATACTGTAATTAAGCATTAAATTTGAGAAAATTCTTTTGGAAACGAGAATGGAACTAGTAAAGGTATTGTTAAGCGAGATTGATTTATCATCAGAAAATTACGACAGGTATTTGTTTAATTACGAACGTGTTTCGAACTCAATTACAGATTCGATTAAAAAAGTCGGTTTAATAAATTCTGTCATAATAAAAAAAAACCTGGATGCTGATCAGACATATATTGTTGTATGTGGTTATCAACGTATCCTGGTTTGTCAAGAGTTGGGGTGGGAATGTATTGAGGCAAAAGTTATAGATGAGTTTAGTGATGAAGAGGCTCTGTTGCTAGCCTTACATGATAATTTGTCTACACGGGGTTTTAATGAAATAGAAAAAGCAATTGTTTTAAAAAAATTCATGAATATTGGATACTCACACGATAGATTGATATCTGATATTGTTCCACTTCTTGGAATCCCTCAAAGCATTAAGATAATTGATAGATACCTTTCTGTTCTGAGTCTTGAGAGTGAAATAAAGAGGTTTGTGGCCAAAGGAGAATTGGAGCTTGAAAAGGCTTTTCTGCTCGTTTCACTTGATGACACGGACAAAGATATTGCCTTTAG
>JAAETN010000684.1 GCA_024228355.1 Maribacter sp.
GGTACCATGAATGGTAACAAGAGCCAAATATATGTCAGCATCCATAACGCCATTAGGTGCCCAGTCTCCCAGTAATGATTCCAATATAGGAAATGATTTCCCTGGCCAAGCCAATTGCATCCTTATCAAAAAAGACATTGCTACACCAACAATCCCCATAATCAAAGCAGTAATCAGATACTGTTTCGAAATCATTTTATGGTCTTGACTAAAAATATATTTGGTCACAAAAGTCTCCTTGTGATGATGTCCGTGATCATCTGCGTGGTCTTCTATATGTGCATGTGCTGTGGCCGACATAAATCTTTGTTTTTATTTTTTAAAAAGCATATATTATTGAACTGATGCCATGGTTTGCGAAAATGTCTGCTGTTCAGCAATCCATTTGTTATATTCTTCCTCAGTCTCTACGATAATCTTCATTTGCATATTATAATGGGATTTACCGCATATTTTATTACACAGTAATATATAGTCAAACTCCCATGGATCCGAATTTTCTTCACCCGTTGCGGCCCTCTCTGCTCGAATTTCATTTGTCCTTTGAACTTTGTCGATAACATCAGGATTATTCCTCATATCGGCAGTGGTAATAATTGGTGTAAATGAAAACTGAGTGGTCATTCCCGGAACAGTGTTCATTTGTGCCCTGAAATGTGGCATATAAGCAGAATGCAACACATCTTGGGAGCGCAATTTAAAATTCACCTTTCGTCCTACCGGTAGGTGCAATTCCTTTACGATGATA
>JAAETN010000685.1 GCA_024228355.1 Maribacter sp.
GACACTTTGATTTAGATTATCATCAAGAAAATTGGACATGCTATGGTCGATAAACGGCAAATAGGTATTTTACCAGATTAACTATTGGTAGATCAGCGATTTATCTATTTTCCTACAGCCTGAACGCCGCAAACACCAGAGGCAAAAGTGGAGCGACGAAGGAGCGTAGCTTTTGCCTCCTGCGTGATTTGTCTTGTTAGAAACATTGTAGACCTTGGCAAATAACACAACTTTTATTGGGCAAATAGAGACTTTAATAGAAATAAGACTAATTCCAAAACGATATAGATTGTAACTAAAACTATCCAAACTGAAGCAATCCATTTAAAAAAGAAATATCCAAATGTGATTTTCGATAGTTCTGCCTTTTCTATCCATTCAGTTTTAGCATATCTCGGTATCCAGATAGCGACCGTCATTTTAAAAAAAAGCAAGTAAACGTAAATTATTAACGCTATACCAAAACCAGCAACTACTAACGCAAGTAATTTTTCCATAGCTTTCTAACGCTCGGTATTCTGCTGCGATTTCTCGGCTGCGCCTTTAGGCGTAGCTGGAAAATTGTCTGACAGTAATCCGCTTGATAGGCGGCGGTTCGTGCACTCCGCAGGAGTGACCGAATTGACGACGGAAAACGTAGCCCGTATCTTCATGTGCCATATA
>JAAETN010000686.1 GCA_024228355.1 Maribacter sp.
GTTGTTCCTGATGAAATCGACGAACTCTTAAAGCTAAAAGGTGTCGGTCGTAAAACAGCAAATCTCGTAGTTACTTTATGCTATGGCAAACTATGAATATGCGTAGACACACACGTCCACAGAATTCCCAACAGACTTGGTCTGGTACAGACGAAAACCCCGGAACAAACCGAATTTGCCCTTAGAAAGAAGTTACCCCAAAAACACTGGCTAATCTACAATGACCTTCTGGTAACATACGGTCAAAATCTCTGCGTACCCATTTCACCCTGGTGTAGCAAATGCAAAATTTTCAAATATTGTAAAAGAGTTGGTGTCAAAACTTCAAGGTGAAATAGAAAAAAATGATATGTATGGTGCCTTCTTGGTTGCCCGTCTAAATTACTTCTTGATTTCCATGATATAGCTCACTACCATTCAGGATTAATGACGATAGCTTAAAACCTCCCGTACCTGATCCATCAACTTTAAAGAAGGATTGGGGGCGAAACCTGGGATTATCTTCCATAGATGTTCGAAATAAATGGAAAATGTCAAGTAGGTTTTAATAAGTGGAAACAGTTTCCGTCTATAGCAAGTAATATCATGGAAACTTTCCACTTATTGCACTGTTATAAAAAAGAAAACTGTATGAAATTTTGGAAATTAGAAAAACCGGATTACGATTCTGATTATGATTCTGAGTACATAAATGGTGGCTTAGACCATCCTTTCGGCTTACCTGGTATAAATTGTGATAGTTGCGGTGAGACATGGAGTGGTTCAAGGATACTTTCTATTGAATGTCCAGAAATTCTAAGAAATGACTGTTGCATAAAAGATGGGTGGCCAATTACATTCGAAAAGTTCTCTGAATTAGAAAAAAGAGTATCTACCATGGTAGTCACAAATTTCGACTTAAAACCAGGCGACCGTTTTCAGCCATCATATTTAGATGTTGCAAGCAAACCTGAAGCAGACTTTCTTTGGAGTTCCATAGGCAGTGTTTTGGTTTCCGAAAGAATTAAGAATTTCTTTGAGCAATATTCAAGAACAGATATTGATTTTGCAAAAGTTATCAAACGGCATATTGGTAAAAATAAAGCACATTTGCCAGCTCCAATTCCAGAGAGTGGAGAACCAGAAGACATAATGGAAAAAGTGGAATTTGTTGAGAATCTAAATGAAGTTAATGACTGCTATGAAATGATAATTAAGCATGAATCAAAGCATCCTTTATTTACAAAAGTCAAAAGTATTTGTGATAAATGCAAAAGGGAAAATATAGACAACGAATCACGTTTACTCTTAATGACAGATGAACTATGGAATGAGCATACAATTTTTTTACTGTCTACAACTCTATATATCATTATTACAGATGATTTAAAGATAAAATTGGAAGAAATCCAACCAACTAATATTCGGATAACTGATATAACCAAAAAATCTTAAATTGTTTCTAATAATGGTTGGGGATGTTAAAGGGATAGCGTGAATTGATTGTGAAAGTTTTAACAACAAATAAGTACAAAATTACATAAATATTATAACAAAGCCATTCACTTGATTTTGGTTACGCTGCCGCTCCACCAAAACAAGTGATGGCAGACGATACTTAGTTTGTTTTAAAATGTAATTTTAAGGATTAAATGAAGAAAGAAAAAAAATATGACACAACTCTTAACTGTCGGCGTGATTGGAAAATCACTAAAAAAAAATGAAAAACGAGTGTCCATTCATCCGGAACATATAAAACATATTCCACAGAGATTACGAAAGCAAATCACTTTTGAAGAAGGGTATGGGTTGAATTTTGGCATGGATGACAACACTATAGCCAAACTTACATCAGGGCAAGTTGCTTCCAGAGAAGAAATACTGGAAGGTTTTGATTGTGTGCTAATGCCTAAACCTTTGGCAAAAGATTTGTCTCACGTACGGGAAGGTGCAATTGTGTGGGGTTGGCCGCATTGTGTACAACAGAAAGAAATTACTCAAGTATCAATTGAAAGAAAATTAACCATTATTGCCTGGGAAGAAATGTTTACATGGAACCGAGCAGGTGATAAAGATGTACATACTTTTTATAAAAATAACGAAATAGCAGGCTATGCTGGAGTAAACCATGCACTAA
>JAAETN010000687.1 GCA_024228355.1 Maribacter sp.
AAGCATATAGACCACTTGCATCCAGATGCAATGATTGCCGTGGCGGCGGCAAAAGATAGTGAAAAGGTGACCAAAGAAATTTGGGGGGATACTATGGGATGGGTACCATGGCAACGACCCGGTTTTGAATTGGGGCTTCAATTGGAAAAATGTTTGAACGATAATCCGGGTATTAGAGGGATTGTCCTTGGTAGCCATGGTTTATTTACTTGGGGCGACACCTCGGTTGAATGTTATTTGAACAGCTTGGAGGTCATTGAAACGGCTTCCGAATACATTGAAAATAAAATAAAGGAAAACGGTAGCGTTTTTGGTGGTCAAAAAATAGAAGGCCTTCCAAAAGAAGAGCGTTTGGGAAAAGCGGCACAAATCATGCCTTTGCTAAGAGGTTTGTGTTCTTCTGAAAATAGAATGATCGGCCATTTTACCGATAGCAATATTGTGCTTGAATATATCAACAGCCACGATTTGGAACGTTTGGCACCCATGGGTACTTCCTGTCCAGATCATTTCTTGAGAACTAAGATCCAGCCTTTAGTATTGACTTTAGACAAAAATGAAGATTTGTCTGATAGTAATGCTATATTGAAAAAATTAGAACCTGCTTTTGAAACCTATAGGGCAGAATATGTAAACTATTACAACACCTGTAAAAATGGCAACAGTCCAGCCATTCGTGATGCCAATCCGGTAATCATCATCTATCCTGGGGTAGGTATGTTCAGTTTTGCCAAGAACAAACAAACTGCAAGAGTGGCGAGCGAATTTTATATAAACGCAATCAATGTAATGCGCGGAGCGGAAGCTATTTCGGAATACACTTCATTGCCAAGACAAGAAGCTTTCGATATTGAATATTGGCTTTTGGAGGAAGCAAAATTACAGCGCATGCCCAAAGAACAACCTTTATCCCGAAAAGTGGCCTTTGTTACAGGAGCAGGTGGCGGAATAGGGAAAGCAATTGCGGATAAATTGGTTGCCGAAGGTGCCAACGTAGTTTTGGGTGATATTGCCGAAGACCGATTAGAAGAAGCGTTTTCTACTTATAAAAGAGACGCTGTTGGGACTGTCATTTGTGATGTGACCAAAACAGAATCTATAACTGCAGCATACAAAAAGGCGTGTTTGGAATTTGGTGGTGTGGATATCGTGGTGCACAGTGCCGGATTGGCCATATCCAAACCATTGGAAGAAACGACCAGTGAAGATTGGGATATATTGCAAAATGTTTTGGTAAAAGGGCAGTTTGAATTGGCAAAACAGGCGGTCGCCATCATGCGCAAGCAAAATTTGGGAGGTGATTTTATTAGTATTGCAAGTAAAAATGGGCTCGTAGCAGGACCAAATAATGTAGGCTATGGTTCGGCCAAGGCTTCTCAACAGCATATGGCCCGCTTATTGGCCGCAGAATTGGGAGAGGATAAAATACGTGTAAACACGGTTAATCCCGATGGTGTTATTGTTGGTAGTAAAATTTGGGAAGGTGATTGGGCCGAAGGCAGGGCCAAAGCTTATGGCATATCGGTAGACGAGTTGCCCGCATACTATGCAAAAAGAAATTTATTGAATGAAATTATATACCCCGCGGATATTGCCAATGGCGTATTTGCCTTGGTGGGGGTACTAGATAAGAGCACGGGAAACATCATTAATGTAGATGGTGGTATGGCCAATGCATTCGTAAGATAATTGTTAGTTTGAGTTAGTTTTTTTTTAAAACTTCCATGGGTTCTCTGCCCATGGAAGTTTATCTTTCATGAAATAAGAAACAGTCCAATGAAAATAGATAAAAACCAAATCCAAGATTGTAATCAAAAAAGGATTGATGAACATTCGAATAATTTTGATTTTCTTTCAAACGCCCTGTCCAGAAAAGGATATGATGTAGAAACTATTTTAAAAAAAATATCGGATTTTCAAGTAGCCATTCCCAGTTGGGCACTAGGTGCCGGGGGTACTCGTTTTGGGCGATTTTCTTTTTATGGAGAGCCGTCAAACTTGGAACAAAAAATAGAGGATGTAGGTCTGATCCATAGTTTGACCAAAACAGCGGGAGCTATCTCATTACATATCCCATGGGATGTTCCCAAAGATTACAGTGCCATTAAACAATTGGCGAACGCTTTGGAGATAAAATTCGATGCGGTCAATTCCAATACGTTCCAAGATAAACAAAATGCTAAGGAAAGTTATAAATATGGCTCATTGAGCAACACCAGTAAGGCCGTACGGGACCAAGCCATTTCCCATAATCAGGAAGTCATAAAGATCGGTGAGAAATTGGGTTCTAAAAGCTTGACAGTTTGGTTGGCAGATGGGTCCTGTTTTCCGGGTCAAAATAACTTTCAAACAGCACTTCAAAATACGGAACGTAGCTTAAAGGAAATTTATGCAACACTACCAGAAGACTGGAGAATGTTAATTGAATACAAACCCTACGAGCCTAATTTTTATAGTACGGTTATTCAAGATTGGGGTACTTCACTTATGCTGGCCAATGCCTGTGGAAAAAGGGCATATACGTTGGTAGATTTAGGTCATCATTTACCCAATAGCAATATTGAACAAATTGTTTCCACCTTAATGCTCAAAGGAAAATTGGGAGGTTTTCATTTCAATGATAGTAAATATGGCGATGACGATCTCACTGTAGGCAGTATAAAACCTTATGCATTATTTCTGATTTTCAATGAATTGGTTTATGGTATAGAGAACAATCCTCAAAACCCCGCTTTGGCCTGGATGATCGATGCGAGTCATAATGTAAAGGACCCCTTGGAGGATTTAATTCAATCTTTGGAAGCTATCCAAGAGGCCTATGCAAAAGCTTTATTGGTAGATCAGGAAGCCTTAAAAATTGCCCAACAAGAAAATGATGTGGTAAAATGCCAAGAAATTCTACAGAATGCTTACAGAACTGATGTAAGGCCTTTACTTGAAAAAGCACGATTAAATAGTGATGGTGCTTTAAGCCCTATAAATGCTTATAGGTCTTTGAATATTAGGCAACAGTTGATTCAAGAAAGAGGTAAAAACACGGTCGCTACAGGTTTATAATCCAAGGGCATGAAACAAAAAGTTACTGCTGTCTTCGATATTGGCAGAACCAATAAAAAGTTCTTTCTTTTTGATAAGGACTTTAAGGAGTTATATCGCGAGTATATCCGATTCGATGAAATTGTAGATGAGGATGGGTATCCGTGCGATGATCTGCCAGCTCTTGAAGCATGGGCAAAAGACGTGTTTAATCGAATGTCACAGGCCCCGGAATACGATATTGAGGCCCTTAATTTTTCCTGTTACGGCGCTACATTGGTACATATTGATGAGCAGGGCAAAGTGCTTGCCCCGCTTTATAATTATATGAAACCATTGGAAGAAGAAATATCCGATTCCTTTTATAAAAAATACGGGCCGGAAGATGAGATTTCAAGAATAACAGGCTCGCTTAAATTGGGCATGCTCAATACAGGAATGCATTTGTATTGGCTTAAGCATACCAAACCTGAAATTTATAATAAGACCAAGTATTCCTTACACCTGCCACAATATCTTAGCTATCTCTTTACGGGTGTTCCGGTAAGTGAATGTACGAGCATAGGTTGCCATACCATGCTATGGGATTATGAAAAAAAGCAGTACCATGACTGGGTCTATCAAGAAGGAATATACGAAAAATTACCACCTATCGCCGCTACACAAAAAGCAATCCCAGTAACCTATAATGGTAAAATAATTCTGATGGGCGTAGGCATTCACGATAGTTCTTCCGCCCTTTTGCCTTATGTTCGTAGCGTTAAAGAACCTTTTTTGTTGGTCTCTACAGGTACATGGAGTATTTCAATTAACCCATTCAATACAGGGATGTTGACTTTGGAGGACATTAAAAATGATTGCCTCTTTAATATGCGCATAGATGGTAGCCCAGTTAAGGTTTCAAGATTGTTCCTCGGGAACGAATATAAGTTACATGTAAAAGCCTTATCCAAGCATTTTAATATTCCGGATGATTTCCACAAAACCGTCAAATTTGAACAAGTTATCTATTCGGAAATCAGTTCGGATTTCGAATATATATTTAAACGGATAAGCATTTCAGATAAAAATATGGCGGTAGAAACCAAAATACCCTATAAAAAAATTGAATATGCCTATCATCATTTAATGCTAGAGTTGGTATTGCTTCAAGTTGAGAGCATTAAGGCGGCCGCGGGTAATGATAACGTTCAAGAGCTGTATGTTGATGGTGGTTTCAGTGACAATGATATTTATTTAAAACTTTTGTCGCATTACTTAAGAGATATAAAAATAATGACCGCGGACTCTTCAATGGGATCTGCCTTGGGGGCGGCAATTGTAATATCAGAGAGCAAATTAAATTCTAATTTTTTAAAAAAGAATTATGTTTTAAAAAAGCATGTTCCTTTTGTTTTAAAATAATCAACCTAAAAACAACAATTAGTACCCATTTAGAATAAATGAAAAGAAGAGACTTTGTTAAAACTAGTATAGCCGCCACATCGGGAGCATTTTTTGTTAATTCATTTTTGGGATGTGTAAACCCGGCTTTAGAAACAGGTTCATTAAATGAAAT
>JAAETN010000688.1 GCA_024228355.1 Maribacter sp.
ATGATCTTGATATGTGGGAAACAGATGAAACATCTGTAGACGTGGATTGGGATAATGAGATGTATTGGGAAGATGAAGTAGAACCAGCATTTGATAAATTAGAATTATGAAAAAATTAATTATGGGAGTGTTAGCGTTAGCAATGTTAAATGGATGTGCTGTTGGAACTACGATGCGTGGTGGAAAACAAGTAAAGGTATACCGTAAGGACATTAAAGCAACATCTGCAAATTCAAAAATGGGTAGACGCCCTTGTAGTGATGAGTGGTAATAAAACATATAATGGAGATTACATTTCGTTGTATGATCATCTAGGTCATGCAGCTGGAAATGAATTGGGACAAGCGGTAGCTTATGCAGCAGCAAAGGCAGGTGTTAAACATCAAATCCGAAAATTGAAAACGAGTTATTACACTGGGGACATTTTCACTTACCCAAGTGAATTCCTGGATGAATATTTTGGAACTAAGGTTGTTGAACCAACAAAGTATCCAAAGGGTAGCTTACTAAACGAACTACCACCTTCGGATTACCAAATGGGAAATTGATATGAAAATGAATAACATGTATAAA
>JAAETN010000689.1 GCA_024228355.1 Maribacter sp.
GATCTGGCGATTTTCGGTCAGAATCGGAACGGATCCCTCAAGTATAAGCCCCCCTCGAGTATAAGGCCGCCCAATCGTTCACTAAAATTCCTATGAGCCCCCATTTTGTAAAACTCTCAAAACCTTCAAAAATCGCATAGAGCGCGGATTGCACATGGTCCCATTCAAATTCAGCTTACCTACAATGGCCTCGTGTATAATCCCCCTCGAGTATAAGGCCGCCCAATCCTTCACTAAAATTCCTATAAGCCCTCGTGCTTATACACGGAACTTTACAGTACTTCCTTAACAATAAAACACAAACTTGGAACACATACTAAATGAGGTAAATACAGCAGGTACATGTATCTTAGAATACGAGTAAATATCCGTGCTTCCGATTTTGTCCAAAATCGGTGAAAAACGTCGAAAATCTGTTTTCTGGGCCCGATTTATCAGAAATCGCTCGAATCGCGTTCCCTCTCGCGAGTCAAACCTAATTTTGGCATTCCGGATTGAATGGCGTTGTCAGTTTGTCGCTATGATTCGCCGTTCTCGAGATGTCGGGTCCCGCCACGAAAACCGGCCGAATTTCAGAACGGGTCAAATCGATCATGTTTTCCAAAAATCGCAGTTTTTTACCCCTAATTCAGAGAAGGGAAATCCAAACGAACTAATTAGGAAGCTATTGATGGAGTGTTTGGTATGTACGCAACGTTCACGATTCGAAGAATATTTCTTTCTGCATTCTGAATTCGGCTCATGTAGTTCAAAATTTATCTACTGTAAAGTCTCGTGTATAAGCCTTGCTCGAGTATAAGACCGCCCAATCGTTCACTAAACCAAACCAGATCATCCTAGGGGTAGAATTCAATTTCCGAACGATTGCCGATGAGTACGGAGCGCTGCGATCACGTCCGGAAAAGTTATGGTTTAAGATACCTCCAAGGCCTAGGCCTTTGTGGAATCGGGCCATTTTCCCCTTTTGGCCTATTTGGGATTGCTATAAGGCCAATAGGCCGTATTAGAATCAAGTCATTCGTCACCATTGCACTAACCCTTATCCCTCAAGACAGGCCTTGTGAAATCGAATCTGTAAGGTACAAATCGATTTATTATGTCAAAACGAAAAAAATGTAGTACCGCCTGTATAACCCCATTGAAGAACTGCTTCCCCCGCACGACAATGCGGGGCACAACTTTTTCCATGAAAAATCAGCTGTTCAAGTATATGTAATTATTCGTTAGGTAAAAGTTCCTTTCTGTATTCAGAAAACGTTTTCTGCATTACAACTTCTTCATGAAATTATTGTTCGCATTTGGAAAAATATAATCTTCTTTTTACGGTTATCATGAATAATTAATTCTGTTAATGTAAAGTAACAACACGTCTAATTCTGGAGACTTTAAAAAATTTGAGAATGAAATGTAAGCTGTAAAACATTTGATGCCTTTTTGAAATGTACCTAAAATTAGACGCCATTACCCTTCAAATAGAAAACAAAAAACCTTTCTGTTCTTCGTTTTTAATTATCTTTACATTTAAAAAAATATAACATTTAATAAAATTAAAGTTTGCACTTTTTAAAATAGAGCTTGTTCCGTGCGAGGCAGACACGGCGAGTGCGGTGCATTGACCGCTTAGTGTAGTGTGAGGTTTTCTTTATTTTTGGGAACTGAAGACTCGAACAAATTTCCCAAGATTAAGACGGACGGTTGACCCGAAAATTAGAGAAATTTTCTCTTGTTGCCGGTGGCCGACGGCTGAGCTATTAAACACAAGATCGCGGGTCGTCCAATTTTTGTAAAATTCCGCTA
>JAAETN010000690.1 GCA_024228355.1 Maribacter sp.
CAGATAACCATCGCTACCGTGTTACAAATCTGAGAACCAATTTCGGCAACGAAAACTATGAATTTGATTGAATGCGAGGTTTTTATACAAGATTTTGCATTAAGAGCTCCAATTCCTTAAGAGATGGACGGATAGTTCTCCATGTAGGCGTAAGCGATGTAGAAAGGCGAGCCGGTTCGAACCATATACAACAATCCATATTCGGTGTTTCGCGGTAGAACTTCGGTTTTGAACAATTTGAAAAAGTGAGCTAAAACTCATTGCTGCAAATAGCGGAAGCCGATCTGGTAAATTGTAAAAATCGATAACGGAAATTGAAGAGCATTCTGTTCATCTCGTTGTTGAATAATCAGAGTTCTCCGCTGACTCATAATTTGACAACAAGTGAGTCGTAGGATCACATTTCGAGAACGTGGGTACAACGGAACATTTTGTTTTACAATGTCTAAAAAAATCTGGAGTTCCGTTAAATGAGGAATGATGTACGAACTATCAAGCCTCACATGCTCTGCGACTGTAAGCATATGTGACGAAGTGGTTGCTTTTGAGAAATATTACATATTGACCCCGAGTTCACGCAGATTCAGGATTCTTTTCTCCAATTAACATTCACTGCCCTGTTACGGATTTAACTACCAGTTTTGGTGGAAAAAACTTTGAATTTGGATAAATGCGGAGTCATTACGTAAGATTTTACATTAAGAGCTGTAATTCCTTATGATACGGACGGATTGTTCCACAAATAAGCCTACGCGACGCAGAATGACAAGGTGGTTCGAACCATATAAAACAATCCATATTCGGTATTTCGAGTGAGAACTTCATTTTTGACCAATTTGAGAAAATGAGTTAAAACTGAATGTTGCGTGAACGGGATGCTAATCTGTTAAATTACAAAAACAGATAATAAAAATCGAAGAAACATTTGTTCAACTCGTTGAAGTATAATCAGAATTCCCCGCTGATTCCGGATATGACAATGAGAGTGCCGTAGGTGCGATATTTGTCCCGTTTTGAGAAATTATATTAAAGGTCA
>JAAETN010000691.1 GCA_024228355.1 Maribacter sp.
ATTATTGATGAAACTAGTTTTAATTCTACTTGTGCCAAGTTCGTAAAAATTGCCAAAGAATCCGGAATAATGGAGGGGAGAGATAGATTTGCGAAATTTCTATTCGAAACACAAAATGAAAACGGGTAACTAATGATGAAAGTTTTAACTGATGATGAAGAATATAACCGCTCTGTATCTTACCTATCATCCAAAATTGATATGATGGAATTAGACGATAGAAAAATTAATACAAGATTCCTGCTTAATATTTTGACAACCATTTTAGAAGATGATGCACCAACCTCAATTCCAGTCGAGGAAGGCGGATACCAAGATGATCCGTATGGTAGGGAATCGACTTCACAAGGCGGTCGCTCATCAAGTGGGAAAATATGCCATGTTTGCAAACAACCTATACCAAATAAATAATCTAACCAGAACCTCAACCAGACTCGCGGCACTACCGCGCCGCTCCGTTATCGCTGGGGCGCGAGCTGGTTAGGTTAGCGTTAGCCATACTAGGAAGTAGTTATGAAATATGATGATGCATCTTGGCATTATGGGGGAGATTTCCCATCAAACTTACCTAATGAAGCAGGAGCAACCCATATTGGATTATTTGTTGCTTGGTGTTTATTAAACGACCTTGGTGGTGAGTTATACCTAGAAGATTTCCCTGAAGATCTCGAAGAATTAAAAGCACAAACAATCACACCAGGCGCATGGTTTATCGCAGCCTGCGATGAAAAATTTACCGATGAAGATCTCTCAGAAGAAGGTAATTCCTTTGCTGACTTTTACTATCAAGATGAAAAAACAGCAAAATATTTAGAAGACTATAGTGATATTCTTTCTGAGAATATGGAATCTCTTTATGAAGTACCAGATTCTTGGGACTCATACGACAAGTTGGCACCTGCTATTAAAAAAAGATTTGACTCTTGGAAGTTAACAAATGGCTAATCGGGATAGGGAGCTACTCAAGTAGCCCCCTCCCACAGCACCGTACTTACGGGTCCGTATACGGCGCCTAGCCTGCTATTCGCAGAGATATTTC
>JAAETN010000692.1 GCA_024228355.1 Maribacter sp.
ACCCTAATTGTGGTATCATTTGCTGTAGAGACGGCCCCAAGCCCGCCCCGTAGTAACATTGCATTCGTAAGTGTCCTTAAATCATAGGGCGTAACATTCGGGTTGTAATTGTTGGGGGTAGCGGTTTGCAAACACGGCATAGGGCCTCCTAACAAACCGCTTGCACACGAATTGGCAAGCAGTGCAAATTTTGAAATGGGCTGGGCCTGTGAACATCATAAGGCAACAAAGTAACCTCGCCGACCTTGCCAATCGTGTGAAGCGGGGGCGTTAGGTTGCTGAACCAGTACACAGCCCTAATCTGTGGAAAATTTACTAAAGCTAAAAACAGAAAATCTGAACCAGAAAGAGATCTAATGGGAGGAAGTGAAACTTTTCATCCCCCAAGTTTTCGACAATTAGGACTTGGGCTAATTGTAGGGGCTATTGTTTTTGTTGGATTTTTGTATAGTGTCTCAGCACTACCGTTTATTGCGAGTTTTCTAACTGCACCCTTACTATTTATCCCCGACCAATTAGGGTTGGTGGATAATGTTACAAAAGACGATATCATAACCATTAATGTGCCGGTTGAACACAAACTTGAATTGCCACAGGCAGGAAAGTATATTATCTATTCTACCGAACTTCTGCCAGCAAAGGATAGGGTACTACTCAAATCACAGGAAACGAATAGACAAATTGAAACATCAATAATTCTGGACGGAGTCAATGCCTATGAAGGGGAATTTGTTAAAGGGCAGCCAATTTTTGAATTCGAGATAGAACAAGCTGGTGGGTATGAATTTTATTTGCAAAACGTACCCAATGATTCTGGGGCAACCCTGTATGTAATACCCGATAATTCTACTCAAAACCAAACAGTCTTGATGGCATCATGCCTATTACATATGTTAGTAATAGGGTTGATTGGGAGGCAGATTTATTATTGGCGTAATGAGCAGAGGCTATTGGAAGAGAAAAAGGAAAAAGATAAGAAGCGAGAAAAGTTTGAGGAGTGGATGCAAAAGGGGAAAACATAAAACGTTTGCAAACAAAAAAGCAACCTAACAATGCAAATGTACGCGAATTGGCAAGCTAGGTTTTTCAACCAAGCGGCTGGGTCTGTGGCGGTTTCAAGGTGGTGTAGTAATCTCGCTGACCTTGCCAATCGCGTAATTTGCGGGCGTTGGGTCGCTTATGTATCTAAGTTATGTCACAACAAGTAGATAATTTGTTTTTAACCTATGCGGCCATAGAAGTTTTACTAATAGTCGTACCAATTATTGGTTGCAAAATATTTTTTATAAAAAAAATCATAGAAAGTAAGGATGATAGGGCGTTTATACTCAATCCAATGAGTTGGTATACTCTTTTTCTGGAGTCGCCTAACAATAAGAATGGATCGCTTTTTACTGCTCAATTGTTAATCATTCTATTTACAATTGGAATAATTCCATCGTTTTTGGTTGAAACCTACGATAAGAATATTGGAAATGCACTCAGTGGATCTAAAAATACTACCGTGGGCCAAGTTATCAATACTGTAAAACATCCAGATGGTCATGGCATGTGTGTCGTAACTTATCAGTATGAAATAACAGATAGTGATAATATTACACGCCAGTATACTCAGGGGTGGAGAAGTAATTGTAGTTATCAATTAGAGCCAGGCACACCAACAACGGTATGGTATGTAAGTAACCACCCACTTATTTCATTTATCGGAAATGGTATTGGAATGCAAGTAGTTCCTGAAGTAAGAAATGCCTATTTGATTATTTCAACGATTACGATAATTGTTCTTATTGTAATTAATAGAGGGATGAAACAATTTTTCAGAGATTACTTATAAAAATTGTGGTTGTTGTCATTGCCAAAAAGAACCTTTTCTTCAAAGGGCGGCCCAACAATCAAATTGCAGCCGAATTACTAAGCTGGGTTTTTATAGAAATTGGTCTTGCCCACAATCATTTGGGCGATTGATGTTGACTTCGCTAACCCGTAATCGGCTGAATTTGGGGCGTTATATGAATAAAAGCAAAAGCAAAGACAGCATGGCAGAGATGCCGTGCTTTTTTTATTGCTACAAGCAGGAACAATTGTTCTAAAATAATTA
>JAAETN010000693.1 GCA_024228355.1 Maribacter sp.
ACAAAAAAGACCACGGTAAGCTCCTATATCAAGAACTGTTTTGTTCAAGACCGCTTCTTTAAAAATGGGGCTAATACGATCCCATTTTTGCCTTCCTCCTTTTTGTTTGTTACCCCCACGAATAACGGCTATTCCTTCCCTAACAAAAAAATCCTGGTGAGATCCGGAACCTGGATCAAATATACCACCCCAGTCACATTGATTACATTTATCCTTGTACGGCCTTGTAAACACAAGATTGTCATAAGGATATTTCACAATGTGACACTTTATTTTAAAAGAGCCGTTTACTTTTCCCTGAGTTCTTAAATATCTTAAAGTGGCAATACGATGCCTGCCGCTTATTACATTATACTTTCCTGTCACCAAAGAATAACCAAGTATGATAGGTGTAAAGGATGATAATATATTATTAAAACCATTTTTCTCAATGGTATTATATGTTGATAACACCTTATCATCATTATTCTTTATAATTTGTGAACGCAGGAAAATATAACCGTTAGAGTCCTTTTCCATATAATCCACCAGCTGATCATTTTTGAACTTAGATTTTTGCTCGCCTAGTTTACGTAAAAAATTCTTTTTTGCTTCAGAATCAAAATGAATATTTGGATGTACCCATCCAATACACTTGTTGTTTTGAGCATATTTGAACCAACAAGTCTCTTCATTGGGTTTGTTGCAATTGATTTTTTCATACAAGTAACGTTCAAGACACTGGTCATAGTATCCTGTCTGGACATCATCAATTTTCACAGACACAAGCGGCTTAATGTTACGCAATTTACCCATAAGAGTTCTACGAATGTCAGCTCTTTCATATGGAGTCAAGTCACGGTTAATTACAGAAAAGGTTCCGTTTCGGACATCAAAAGAAAGTTCAGGCTCCGATGTGAGAAGATCATTTATACGCTTGGAAGAGCTCATGCATTTTTTAGCAATGTATAGAAGATATTCTTTTAAGGTAATCATAACTGGTTTGTAATAAAAAGCTTATATTCTCGAAGGTGTTAGCAAGGTCAATTGCCCATCGGTTAATTGATAGATATATTCCGCATCCGCCAGAGACGACTCTTTATGTGAACTGGAAATAATAGTTTTTCCTTTACTATGCATTTCACGCAATGAAGTTAATATGTGGCATTCCGTCTCCATGTCTACAGAACTTGTCCCTTCATCAAGAATAATCACCTCAGGATTTCTTAGAAAGATGGTTGCCAGACATAAACGCTGTCTCTGTCCCCCAGAAAGTTTGTCTCCATCATTACCTACAAGTGTATCTAGCTTTTGATCAGATGAGTTAACAAAACCAGAAAGCCCTGCCTTGTCCAATGCGCCCCAGAGATCCTGCTCAGAAGCAGATGGCATTGCCAGAAGAAGATTTTCTCTTATAGAAGCATTAAAGAGGAAAAAGTCCTGTGATACCATACCGATATGAGAACGAAGATAAGACAGCCTGAATTCCTTGATATTTCTTTCATCAATAAGTATATCTCCTTCATCAGGGTCATAAATCCGTGTAAGAAGGTTCAGCATTGTAGACTTGCCACCTCCAGAGCGACCTGCTATTCCAATATACGAGCCTCTTTTTATTTCCATATTTATTCCATAAAGTATCGGTTTGTCGGAAGAGTACTTAAAGTGAATATTCCGAAGACATATTTTGTCATTAAAAAGAGAAGCAGGTTCATAGCTACCACTTTTTTCTGAATGAATATTTCCGGATAAATATTCATTCACTTTTAAGACAGCCGGAAGGTTAGAAAAAATAGTTCCGTACCCTTTAGAGAAATTTGCAAAGTAGGCCGCCAGTCTGCTCATTAACACTAAAAAGGTCAAAATACCTGCCGTTTGAGGAATACCTTCAGAGAACACAGGGGAAAAAAACCAGACCAGAATAATTGCAAGAATTATTCCTATAGTAAAATTCCCTGATATAAAAGACTGGAAACCCTGTTTGACCATAAGACGGCGGGCAATATTTTCTGAGTTCATAGATGCGGTGTTGAGTTTTTTGGAAATTACAGACCCTGCCTGCATAAGCTTTGACTGTTTAAGCCCCCATATAGATTCAGTAGCCTGGTTCATAAGTTTTGCTCTGAGGTCAAGAGCAATTATGCCTATCCGTTTAATACGTTTTACAATGCTCAAATTTATAAACACAAGAAAAAGACTGCCAATGAGCAGGACCGCACTGAGCTTCCAGGAAAGTAAAATAATTAGAATAAGAACGATTGATATATTAAAGAATGTAGCAATAACAGAAAGAACTTGTTTGAAGACAGCATATACACTTCTGGTTTCCGTTATTAATAACTGGGTGAATGTCCCCCTGTGATGTTGCTGAATGACGGATAATTTCATCTGCTGAATTTTGTTGTATATCTGTTCTCTGCAATCACAGGTTATTTTGACTGTCAGACCGCTGTTTACCTTTACTATAACGAACTGAACAGTCATATTTATCATCATCATGACAAAGAGTATACTCACGGAAATAAGCTGTTTGTAATCGGAGTCTGGTATAAGCTCATTATACAGGTTAAGCATTTTGCCAAAGTAGCCACCTCTATTGATAGTGGATCCCCCTGCAGATGAGAACAGTGAACTCATAGCCGGCAGTACACAGCTTAAAGCACCGCCCATTATGACAGAGTTGCCAAAAGTGAGAAAAACACAAGCAAAAAAATGTGCTCTGTGATAATTTAACAAGCCCCATAATACTTTTATGTGTTCTATTCTTGTCATTAAATTATTGTGTAATGAAACAGTTTGAATTCAACGGTCTTTTTTGAGAGCTAGGAGCACTCATTGATTTCAGGATATATAATGAACCGTCCCACAATGAAAACATAGATATATTTACCTGTTTCTAATAACTTTAGCCGGATTGCCCACCACAACAGTGAAAGGTTCCACTGTCTTTGTTACCACACTGCCAGCTCCAATTACACAGCCATCACCTATAGTAACACCGTCTAAAATATTCACCCCAGCGCCGATCCAGCAATCATTACCAATAGTTATCCCTTTTGCAGATATAGGCTGTTCACATATTTTTCTGTTTTTATCATTAAAACCGTGATTAGCAGGTATTATAATAGTACCCGCAGCAATTCTAACATCATTTCCTATTCTCAGTCCGCCATGACCATAAATAACACAATAGGGATTAAATGAACAATGATCGCCGATTATAATATCCCCTCCATTACATGAAATTATCACATTTCGGTCAACATAGCACTTACTGCCTATTGAGATTGTACCAGCACTCGCATTAATAAATGCACCGCGCAAGAGTTTAGTATGATTTCCTATTGCTATACGTTTAGGCACAATCAGTTCCGAAGTAAATGCGAATTCCCTCTTCAACTTTCTATATATTATTTCAATCCTTGTCATTATTGTCCGGAACAATTTGGCTTTTATTTGAAATAAGCGGGAATCCCAGGATAAAGCATATTATTTTTAAATCCGACAAGTAAATCTACATCTCTTTTTCTCAACAGATAATCTTTTAAAGCATAAAGGTACACATCGATAGTGTTGAATTTATTGCCTTTTGGAACCATGTTTTCATATTTTTCTAATCCTCTTTTTTTGAAAGACGAGTATAATTGGTGACAGTACTCTTTCATCTCATCCATATCTTCAAAAAAATACAATGGCTTATCTGGATCTACTCCCAACAAAACGATTTTTTTATATTTAAGTTTCAAAACCAGTTCTAAAACGAGGGTTAATGTACCCCGATAGAAAACAGTTTTATCGAAATCATCATCACTAAATGACCTTGGCTTTTCCAGGAAAATAGGTGCCGGAAGCCTGTAAAAACAACATTTGGGTTCTTCCGAAAAGAATTGCGGAGTTATCCTAGGATGTCCTAAACGATACAATGCCTTATCATTTAAAAAGAAAACCGTGTCTTTAAGCAATTTTTTCCTTTTTAAAATGGCATTAATCATATGTACAAGCCCCCAGTCATTCTCATATGATATTTGCTGGAAAGTTGGGACGATCTCTTCTTTTAAAAAAGAGTAATTGATCCCGCATGAGTTATGCTTTGCAATAATTTTTACATGATCCTGATTCAGCAGGTTCAGGGAAGGACCGGCACCAAGAACAAAGACGGTATCAGATGTCTTGAATTTTCTGGCTCCTTCAAGGTCGTACATTTCATATTTTAAATTTCTGAATTTATACCAGTTCTGCAGTGCAGTGAAATATGAAACATATTTTTTTTGGCGGTGGTCATTAAAAGTCTGCTTAATATACCTGAGTTTATTTATTAAAGTATTATTAGGCATGCCATGTTAATTGTTTACACAAGAAGCGACTTCAGACAGGATGAACTTAATAAGGTCGAATTTACCGTTTGTTGCCGGCACTCTCTTCCAGTGCTGCCTGTCAAAGTCCAAATTGTCGTCATAAAAAGGAACACCATAATGGTCAAAGTGATTATTCAAATATTTGGTCTTAAAATAACGCCTTTCTGCATCACAATTAAAAACAGGCACTTTCTGTGTCAGGGCAAACCAGACCACTGAAGACCGTCCGGTTATAAGGCCTTTCCTGATACCAGGCATAAAAAGTTCGGCGCCAAAGTTCCAGTGGTCATGAATTTGAGATAAAGGAACGCATCTTCCAAGTACTTTTCTGTACATAGCTCCAGTTATAGAGTCCCTTACCTTCTTATTCTTCAAAGGAAGGTTGATGAACAGAAAGTTTGTAAACAGCAAAACATTGCCTGCCACCTTCCAAAAAAAATTGTCACGACTGAATAAATTAAATAGTCTTCCCACTCTGAACGGAGGTTCATTGTCCCGGGCCGTATGAAGTTTGATTATGATATTATCATTTTTCCCTACCCTGTTTAAGAATTTCAATAAATTTCTTAAAAACAAATATATTGATGTTTCAGTCTCAAAAGACAGCCCGGTTGGAATGGCTATCATATAATCACAATTGAAATCTTCAAATACCGGATAGGAAGAAATGATGTTTCCCATCTCAAGAACTTCCAGACTATCAAGTAAATAACGGTCTTCCTCTTTTAAAATTGAATCATATAGTGATTTATCAAAGACAATATGTTTTTTGAAGCCTGCTTGCAATAGTGCTTTGTGGCTCTTGTGCCCTGTAATGCCGAAGGCCTGGATAGAGAGTTTTTTGTCACATCTTATATAACTTAAAATCTCTTTTTCAAGATAATCTTTATTCAAAGCGGTCATATGTGTTACAAAAACCAGCTTTGTCGTAATCTCCTGCCCCTTAATAACGGTTGCTCCCAGCTCTTTACAGTATTCCAGAAAAAGCTGATTTGTCTTCTTTGTTCTTCCAGCCTTAAAGTAAGGTGCCACCCAGACACAGATTTTACACTTATCACCTAGATGTTTAATAATGCTTAGAAATGGGTTGTGCAAGCGGGAATTAAAGAAAACCAGTGTTATATCAAAATCATACATTTGTTAAAATTTTCCGTTGTTTATTCAGGATATCTTACAATATCAACGTATCTTTCGGAATCGCAAAATTCACACATTTTCAGGTTGGAGAAATCCAGCTTTAAATGCTTCTGGCGGATTGCGTTTAACTTAGAATGGTTATTCCAAATGTCATAAATGGAATAATCTCTTATCGTACCCACGCTGAGATAGCCCTCTTTGTCATAACAGCAAAGTGTAACTCTTCCGTCCCAGAGAATATGCAGGGTGCAGAAAAGATATTGGCATGGGATAGATCGAATCCCTGACGATAGATTACCGATATCACCGCCAACCCAGCTGTGGACCTTGCTAATTCGTATGAAGTCAACATGTTCTTTCCATCGCTGAATCAACCCCTCTGCTATCTCATCCGTATATTCATAAAGCGTAACCTTCAACATGGTATTGCAGTCATAATTACCATGTTTTTTGATCTTGCAAAAAGTTTTTATGTTCTTCTCCACTGCATCAAAATGATCACGCTTGTTCAGCTTTAAATAGTTTTTTCTATCCACAAAATCCAAACTCAATTTTACTGCTCCTAGTCCCGCGTCCAGAAGTCTGTTCGACATTCCTTCATCCAATAAAACAGCATTGGTTGCAAAGTGTATTCTTCCAAATTTACCAGTCTTGTTTGCAAGATTAATATATTCACATACCTCAGGGTGCATTAATGGCTCTCCCATGTTGGAAAGGCCCAGTCTATCTATTTTATCTATTGTATTATCATTTATTATCTTGAGAAATAATTCTCGAGACATAAGACCTTTTCTGCGTTTTAAGTCTGAATAATTGCACTTTAAACAATCTAAATTGCAGTGATTGGAAAGTTCAACAGTCAACTGCTCCGGCATGCCCAAGTGATTAAACCGTTCTATCTGTTTTTCATGGTTCCAAACGTATTTCTGATTTACATTCATTGCCTTGTATAACCGCAGTTTGAATTAAACATCATATGCCTAAAACATAATCCGTTATTTTTACATTAGTATGAAAGCTTTTATTGAATCGACTAATCAAATCATTAAAAGTTGATTTATCAAAGTAATCGAAGTGGTCATTATCTCTGACATACTTTCCAATATTTTTACCTGCCATTCTTCTAGCATGAACGATAAATGCTTTTTTTACAATATCTATATGGAAACCATATCTTTTTTTTCTGTCTTTCAGAAATTCGTCTATAATTCCAGCACAATGTTTTGTCCTGTTCGAATCAGAAGCGTATAAATATTTTTTTATAAAATCCTGCCTGAATTCAATCTTCTCGATTCCAACCTTAATTCCACTAATATAACCACAAACCAATTTGTTTAATTCCTCAGAATTATGCGCTATATCACTTCCGTTAAAAATATAATCCTTAAAATTAGTCAGTTTAATATCATGGCTTGTTAGATGAATAGTAGGTCTTTCAATATCAGATAACCATGATTCATAAGATACCGTGCACCTAAAATGGAGCAGGATATCAATGTAATGTATATATTTTTGAATAGAATCGGTATGTGGTAAAAATAGTATATCCGGATACTTTCTTTTTAATTCGTCATAATTTGATTGCTCTTCCTGGGGGTGAGGTTTTATAACAAAGTTCACCTTTTTAAAAATGTTTTCATATAATTCCCCTATCATCTTGCAGCTATGATTTAATACCTTTGTGCTGTCAGAGTACACGTCCTGAAAATATTCATAAGGGCGGAATGAAAGATACAATCTTTTTTTCCATATATAATCCAATTGTGATTCCCTGTTTGCATGGGACGTGCCCGTAGCCCAGAAAACGATTGGCTTTTCTGGATCAAATCCATAAGTTTTGCAGAAGAGGTCGTGATCATAATTTTCTTTCAGGTTTTTATTAGCATCAAAATCAAATCGCGGACATCCACAAGCCTGTATTACCGCGTTTTGTAAGTGGTTTCCATCTGTTAGATATTGTTTTATCGGTTCACTCCATGTAAATGCCAAATCAATCATTTCCCTTAATTTATCCTGCCCATAGGTGTACTGATGGAAATTAGGTTCATCAGCTATTCCTTCAGTTGGAAGAATTCCAATATCTACGCCTAATTTTTTAGCTACATCAACTACTTCAACATGCCTGGGGAACCACAGATGACTCATTATTATAAGGTCGGGACGATGTATAATAATATCTCTAATTTCATTTCGAGTACCCGTTATGATAGGTACATGACCAAAATTAACAATTAACTGATAAGCTAAATAAGCCATCCCCCCTAAATCCCGACCTGGATGGTCCATTATAAGCAAAATTTTCTTTTTTTTATTTTTTTTCATTTTTCAGATCGGCAAGTACTTTAAAAACATTTTTATATTCTTCACTGTCTACAGTAAAATATTTATCTTTTTTCATAATTTCATTAACTATTTGCGATTCCACTTCCCGAGCATAATTATTGAAGTCTGACACATCCCATTTGTGATTACATTTATCACATCTTAATCCCTGTTTAATCAAGCTCGTGTAATCCTTACTTAATAAAGCCTTCCTCATATTACGCATTTTTTCATTATTCCAGATTTCTATTATAGGCTCTTCCATTATATTACCTAGATGGCAGAAGCCATTATAATCAGTAATACATCCTGTAACTCTTCCATCGAAATGAACTGCAATTTTATGCCAAGGAGTTGAACAGACAGGCCATTCGGATTGCGGCAATCTTGAACGTTCCTTTACATATCCATCTTTGCCAGGTAAAGATCCCTGCATATTATTATATCTTGAGGTATAAACCTGTGAAAAAGGGAACTGAGAATAAAAATCAATAAATTGTTTATGCATCTCATCATTATCATGCTCTACCATTGAAGCGGTGCACCACACTTTTGCATTTTTCTCAATATTAAGCTTCAAAAAAGTCAAGGCATTATATAAAGTTGTCTCGAAGACTCCCTTTACACGTGTTTCTTCATACAGACGTTTATCACTCGAATCCAATGAAAATACTACCCTGTTTACCCCAGCATTAATTATTTTTTCACTCAGCTCAGGAAACATGCGGGATCCGTTAGTAATGATAGAGGTGTACAGTCCTTTTTCAACAGAGTAACTTACCATGTCAGGCAAATATTTGTTTAATGTAGGCTCCCCCCATAGAGCAAATGTAATTTCAACGGCAAGATCAGAAATTTGATCTATTATTTTTTTGTAAGTTTCAAATTTCATAACTCCTTTTTTGCGTGTCATCAGACCGATTCCCTGTGGACATTTTACGCACCGGTAGTTACAGCCATTAATAGCTTCGATGTAAACGTTAAGAGGAAAGTATGGACTAGTCTCCTTTATATCATCCATGTACCTTAATTGTTTGATATAAGAATTTATTTTTTTTCTTACAAATTTACTATAATCAACTGACATTTTCTATCTCCCTCAACTAAAATTATCATCTAGCCATATTTGTAATATCATTAGATTCCACACTTTTTGTGCATAATGATAAGGCTTAAACTGTTTTTTATTTAACATAAAGTCGTTAATTTTTGAGTAATCAAATATATTATATTTCTCTATATTCTTTTTTGACAATACTTGATGTGTCCACTTTTCCCACTTCTCCAAAATCAGATCATAAATCGGCATTATTAATCCTTCTTTATTTCTGTTTTGTATTTCATCAGGCAATAACTTTTTCATCGCTAGTTTATATATATATTTATTTTCCCCATTTGCCATTTTAAGTCTATCAGGAATTCTAGCGGTAAACTCCATTAGTTTATAGTCAATAAAAGGACATCTGCATTCTAAAGAATGCGCCATATTGTATCTGTCAACCAACATTGTCATTTCATTTGAAAACTTTGTTTTCAACTCCATTTCAAGCATTCTATTTAAAGGTGTAGTTGATTTACATTTAGAAAATTCATTCTTATACCAGTTAATTGTACTAAGAGTTTCAAGATTATTTAAAGTTTCTGTTGAATATAAATTTCTTTTTTCATTTTCACCCCAGACATTCAACTTAATTCTCCAGTCCCATTCATTTTTTTCAGCGACTGTATCTATATAATCTAAATCAAATTTACCGAATAATAATTTGTCTTCCTCCGTGATTTCCCCTATGGGCTTATCCAACTTATTATAATGATAAACTGGATAAGCTAAACGGTGAGAATAATAGCTGCCAAAATGTTCATCTCCACCATCCCCGCAGAGTATGACCTTTAGGTGATTATTTGCATGCTCAGAAAGATAGTAGTATGTAAAAACTGCGGAAAATGGTTCATCAACACAGTTTATGATTTTATGTATATCATTAGGAACATTCATTAAATTCGCTTTAATTTCAAAATGCTCAGTATTATATTTTTTTGACATCAACCTAGCAAAATGAACGTCTGATTGTTTGTTAAACAATGATGTGTCGGTATTGCTGTCACTATAAACCATCGAAAAAGTCTTGATTTTTTTGTCATAGTACTTTGACATAATTGATAAGATACCACTTGAATCTAACCCGCCACTCAAGTATGCACCTACTTCAACATCAGCTACAAGCCTCATTTTAACTGAATCTTCGAATAATTCTAAAAATTTTTCACTTGCTTCATTTTCAGTAATATCTTTGTATTCATCTCCATAATCGATATCCCAGTATTTTTTTTTACTGATGTTTTTGTTCTGGAAATCATAGGTGATAATTTCGGCTGGAATTAAAGACTTTATCCCGTTATAAATCGTATGCGGCCTTGGGATATGTTTAAAAGTCAAATAATGATGCAAAGCTTCATAATTGATTTCTTTCTTAATACCTGAATACTTCAGGATAGATTTTATTTCTGAGGCAAAAATTAATTCTTTATTGGCAGGATTCAGATAATAAAATAAGGGTTTTTTCAGAAATCTGTCAGAAATTAAAAACAATCTTCTTTTTTTTATATCGTAAAGAGCAATAGAATACATTCCATTCAGCTTTTCAACAAAAGTCAATCCGTATTTTTTATATAGCTGTATAATTACTTCTGTATCAGAATTATTTATAAATCGGTATCCATCCCTTTTTAATTCACTTTTCAGATCTCTATAATTATAAATTGCACCATTAAAAACAATAACAACATCCTTTTCATAATTTGTCATGGGCTGATGGCCCTTTTCTAAATCAATAATACTTAAGCGCCTGAATCCAAGATTTATTTCGCCGTCATAATAATAACCTTCATCGTCAGGCCCCCTGTGAAGTAAAGGTGTAGTCATACTTTTTAAGAGGTCAACATTTTTATTCCCAGTGAAACCGCAAAAACCGCACATTATGATTTATTTCCTCAAGTACTGTGTCTATAAAAGATTTATTTCTATTTATAATTATCAAGCTCGTTTTAAACAGTTTTACAATAACCACCTACACATAGAAAATCTTCCTTTTCTTTAATAGCTACGGTAGTTACATTATGTATATCGGATTCATTCATTAAACATAAAAAAGAATCCCCAAGCTTCTGGACAGAGGCAATCCCTTTATCCTTCCAGAGTTTCCAGCATGCATCACCGTCGTAAGCAACATCTGTATCAAGATCTCTCACAAACATTTCCACTTCAATAGGACATTCTTTACCAGATTGAGCGATCGTTCCCCTGAATTTTTTATCATAGCGATAACTAACCCTCATAACTTTTTCAATATGGTGGACATAGGTTATGGCGCTAGGCGGACAATCGATCCCTATCGTAAGAAATTTCACCCTGCCACTTTCCAGGTTTTCCTGATGCAAAAGGTCAAAAAAAGAACCTTTACCAAAACATTTATTCATGTCCGCACTCAAAAAACGTTCCTTGTTTTTTCCAATAATAGCCACTGAGTAGATAGGATGAGGGATTCTAAGTGCATCACTACGTTTTCGCGCTTCCTCTGAAAGCACCCCGGTTCTTGACTTGGTCTCTTCAATGGAAAAATATCCTTTACCGCAAAAGTCTTTTATGGTGAAAGTGGGAAAAATAATTGTACCGTCAGGGCCAACTGATTCCATGAGTGAAGCGATGAATGAATTGAAGAAAAAAGACTTGTTAATGGCACTCTCTATCTTACCAAGTGAGAAAAGTTGGCTATGGACCATCAAAGTATCGTCCTGCTCGACCCCAACCATTTCGAGAACTTTAGTTAGTTCCCTTTTGTTTACTGGCCCTTTGCGACTTTGTAGGAGTACTTTGTTGTCATTCACCGCAAATTCCTTATTGATCTCTCTGCTCGATTCTCATTCTTTTTTTTCCTTTTTGTTACCTGAAAATGAAAGGTTTTTGCATTGAAGTCGTTCAACTAGTATTGCGATAGCATTAACATTAAAAAAGTTTTCAGGGATGACATCCTGACCATCAATTAATACATTACAACGTTTCTCAATCATTGGAATTAAATGAAGTAAATCAAATGAATCGAGAATACCTCCGACAAATAATGATTCATCTGGATCCAAATTTTCAATTTGCTTCATCTCTTTAATAATATTAACTATTAATACAGTCAGTTTTTCTCTCATTTTGTATTCCTAAAAAAGTCCCCCTTTTAATATCGTATACATTTATAAAGTCCTTATATTCAATCTTCTTTTTATTATGATCACGAATACTTTCTAGTAAAATAGTACAATCCTTAATTGATACTTTTGTTCCTTTTGAATTGGCTTCCATTACCTGCCCAATCCTGCCTGTAGTATTATCTATTCTAACTATTTTATCGATAAAGAATAATTTACCGTGATAATATGCTCTAGGATATGAAAGCATATTAGGTAATGGATCAAAATTTAGACTATTAATAAAAGAGTTAAGCTTGTCAAACCTCCACGAGAAATCAACGTTACCATTATTCGGAATATCCTTTGAAGAATAGATAACACGATTGGAAAGGTCTTGCTGTACCCTGTTAAGCTTGTCTGTCATTATATCTAATAATACTTTTTTAAACAGTAAAGTTCCTTCTATTATACATTTCATTATTAACTGAATTGCAGTAATATCATCCCATAATTGGAATATCTTCTGGGCAACAACATCACCATCATCAATCCCTTCATCAACAAAATGCCATGTAACACCATGCGTTTTTTCGCAATTTGCAATAGCCCATGTGCATGCATTTAATCCTGCATATATTGGCAACGGTGCATTGTGCAAATTAAGAGTTCCAGATTTCGGAATAGAAAGTAATGTTTTTCCCATTATTTGATGATTGTTTACGCTAATGATAAAATCAACTTCAAATTTGATAAGTTTTGCCATAAAGTCTTTATCATTAATATTATTGGGGTCAATTACCAAGATATCGTTAGTTTCACATATAGTTTTTATATTTGATCCATAATTTGTTTTATGGGTATCAAGAACAACAGCAGATACATCATATTTGTAGTTATGGTAATGTCGATTGAATTCAATTATTGCATGAAGACAGTCACTAAGAGACTTACCATTGCCAATAAATACAATTTTTTTATTATTTATCATTATTTTTGCTGCTGAGAGGCATGAGCTTTTAGCGCAATTCTATCAACTTTTCCATTTGAATTCATTGGAATATGATCTATTACTACTATTCTTCTGGGAATCATATATGAAGGAAGTTTTTTCTTTAGTTTATCCTTAACTTTATTTAGCGACTCCTCTTTATGCCAGCATATGACAGCAACAATTTCTATTCCATTAGTCTCTTCATCATCTATCGCTAAAGCTGCAGAACATGCAATACTTTTAATTGAATTAAGAATATATTCTATCTCTCCAAGTTCAATTCTATATCCCATATATTTTATCTGATTATCTTTTCTTCCTACAAAATCATAAAGTCCATCTTCTCTTAACTTGACAGTATCCCCTGTTGCATATACAATATCGCGGTAACTGTCAACCAATGGAGATTGGACAAATGCTTGTTTTGTTTTCTCACTATTATTCCAGTAACCAAGCCCATTTCCGCTTCCTTTAATGTAAAGTTCACCACTTTCATGAGGTTTTACAATCTCTCCATCGTCATTGATAGCAAAGATTTCGGTATTGGGAGTGGCCTTACCGACAGGAATAGGTATTTGCGGGTCTTTGGGAATCTCTTCAATCTCGTAATACATACTGGCACATGTGGTTTCAGTAGGACCATATTGGTTAACCAAACGTATATGCGGATAAGCCTTCATCCATTCAATTACAGTTGCCGTCGGCATTACTTCTCCACAAAATGTAATATAGCGCATGTTAGGAAGCTCTCTCTCTTTAAGGGCTCCTGATTTCATCATATAAGTTAAAAAAGAAGGAACAGAACACCAGACAGTCAATTCTTTTTCCTGAATAAATTCGAGGCATTTAATTGGAAACATTGAATAAGCTTGAGGTACCAGATGTAATGACGCTCCACCGACAAAAGCGGTATAAACATCAAATACAGATAAATCAAAATGGAGCATGGCGTGGCTTGACAACCTGTCTTCTGGTTTGACGTTGAAATATTTAACCGTCCAGGTGGCATAATCGATAATGCTTCTATGCGATATCATTACTCCTTTTGGAATTCCGGTAGACCCGGATGTATACATTATATATGCTATACTGATATCAATATTCAAATAATCTCTTTTTGTGTCATCAAAGTCATCTACAGTATCGACGAAATTAAGATCAACATTTTTTTTGTAATTTGCAAAGCATTCTTTTGTGTTGGTAACAACTTCATCGTTAACCCCTGTCGGCAGTACGATAATTTTAATATTTTCATCTATACCTTCAATAAGCTCAATTGTTTTTTCAAAACTTGAAGCATCACAAATTAAATACTTACAACTGCAATCCCTCAATATTAAACGTGTTCGATCTAATGGTAAATTATAATCCAACGGTACATAAACGCTATCTACTTTTAATATTCCGATAAGGGCCCTGAAAGAATTTATGCACTTCCCCATATAAAAAGCAATATTATCGCCTTTTGTTACTCCCATGCTAACAAGAAATTTCGCAAACCTGTTGGTATATAAATCTATTTCGCCAAAGGTAATACTTTGTTCATTATCCTGAATCATTAATTTATCAGGATTCTGTTGAGCATGAAATGTTATATAATCCTGCACAAGGTAGAACATTATGATGTTCCTTCTAAGAGTTCTTCTCCCTTAAGTTGATCGACAATTGCAAATAAATCCCACATTTTAATACCCAAAATTTCAGCAATAGACAAAAGATCATTATTCCCGTCAGTATATGAAAGCAAATTCTTAATAATACGAAAATCAGCTTTTTCTCTTTTTATACTAACAGTTGGATATAGTCCGTATTTACTGAGATGTGGTTGACACAAGAAGGTGTTTTGTAGGACTTCATTATGTTCCAAACAAAGCAAACAGTACTTTAGTACATTATAACCACCATATAAACCAGCAGGACTTATAAAATCAAGATCATCTTTGGATGTATGATATTCTGGATATTCATAATGCTTTGATCTCATGACTGTTACCAGTGGCAAATCAATACCAGGACTACAATATTGCCGTTCATCCCCCCCCCCCCTGAACAAATGGGTAGCTTTTATAATTTGGAGCAATATGGTTTAAAACATGACGAGCAATTCTATCAGATACTGTATCTCCATATTTGGACTCAACATATGAATATGCATTGTCATCGCCTATTGACGTTATACAAAAACCTGCGACAACATTATTTTTCAAATGCTCATACTTCTCACTTAAATAAGCAATTGAACCTATTGTTTCCGGTACAAGAACAATACGATACGTATATTCTCGCTGCCTTAAGCCTAACAGCCATTTTGCAAGATACGTTGTTACAACAGGACCTGAAATTTCATTATTTGCAAGGGATGGATGACAAATATATGTAGAGAGAAAGATTTCTTTTTTGCTTTTACCGGGTATCACGATTTCTCCATAAGTCAACTGCCCAGGTTCCAAAGTACTATCGATATATATCTTATAATTGCCTTTTTGTAAATTTTCTCTAAGCTGATGTGTAATACAGAAACCCCAACGTCTTTCATAATAGGAGGTAACATATGGAATTGCGTCAGGCATATCAGGCAATGAATAAAGATGTTCCTGCAATTCCTCTAACGGGATTGTTTTGTTAACCGGCTCAGAATATCCCATCACATGTAAATTGTTTTTACTAAAATCAACAATTTTTTCTCCATCAGGATTTATTAAATATGCCTCTTTTATGTTCCATTCAGGAGGTATGGTCCAGTCAAAACATCTTGTTCCTGATGCTACTTCGCTGATATTAAGATCCGAAACCTCATGACGGATTATTTTTAAAGTCTCACGAACTCCATTACCCGTAATGCTTCTACAAATTGGAAATAGTTCAACTGCGAGATTATAAATAGATTTTCCTATATCATTTTCACACATTTAAATTTCTCAGTTTAGCCTTCCTGATTATTTACATCAACCTGATCATGATTTTTATTCATTAATAGTTTCATGTGTGTTACTACCATTGTGACCTCTCGATAAAAAAAGGACCTTATACATATACTCTGCGGTGTCCCAGTCTTCAGGAGTATTGATATCCTGTGCCATATAACGGGGTAGAATAACTGGCAACATATCTCGTACGGGCACATTCTGTTCTTTTAAATATTTTTCGCAATCTATCCAGTAAAACTGGCCTGCATCCTGGTAAAACTCGGGGATATCATTACTCGGAATGGTATTGTATTTGGGCCAAAGCATTTTTAGATATCCATCTTCCTCTATTTTGAAAGCTTTAAAAATAGGAGAGGAGAAAGTCGTCACTGAGTAAACGGAAGAAGCGGCATTTTCTCTCAAAATCATGAATCCTTCTCTAATATATTCAGGGTGAATAAAAGGAGCAGTAGCAAAAATACGACAGGCAAATGTTGCAAGTGAGCCGTGCTCTATTAACCAGTTGAGAGCATGCACCAGAACCGATGATATAGATGCACGATCATCTGCAAGTTCCAGAGGACGTATGAATGGAACTTCTGCTCCATATTCTTCAGCAATTTGCGCGATCTTCTCAGAATCAGTGGAAACAATAATTCTATCGAATATTTCTGTTTTTTTCGCAGCTTCAATAGAATATGCGATTATTGGTTTTCCAAGGAAAGGTTTAATGTTTTTGTTAGAAATACGTTTACTGCCACTCCTTGCAGGTATTATCGCAATATTCATATGTTATTTTATTAGAATCACTAATGAACCAGCTAAAATCATATAAATCGGTTAATAAAAGACAACGATTCATTTAAGATTATTTCGTGTCCTTTGCCTTGAGCAATCTCATATCCGAAATGATCTTGCATCCCGATTTTATCTATTTTTTCAGCAATCAACCTAACATATTGACTGGTTAATTTGCTTTTATAATCTTCTTCTCCTACTTCTATGAATAAATATCCTGGAAAAATCATAAATGCCAGAATACAATCGTCAAATTTTTCAAGGTAATTAGAATGCATTCTCCATGTATGATCTGTTAAATAGACGGGCCTTGGTCTTGTATCCTGTTTACCTATCAGAGACTCATCGCTTCCCCCGAAAGAATTAGATAATACAGTAACCTTGATTCGCTCATCAATAGCAGCAGTCCATAACGCGTAGTGACCTCCATTGGATACTCCGTATATACCTATTCTACCCGGATCTACAGATTCACATTCACAGAGAAAATCCAGAGATTTTATCATTTTTAATATTTCAATTCCGGCAAGACGGTAGCCAAGGGAAATTGACAGCATGTCCAGATCCCGCCTTACATTCCCCGGCAAAGAAAAATCACTAATTATGTAAGGGGCAAAAACAACATAACCGTTCTTCATCAACTCCAGGGCAAAATTCTTTTCGTAAATTTTATTTATCTCTTCAATTTCCTTGCTTACTTTTAAACCAAAGATAACCTCAGGCAATGATCTGGCCCCATGAATACATACAACAGCGGGTGTTTGTTTTCGTTTCTTACCGGCCTTTTCTGGTATCCCAAGAATACCGCGTATTGATATTCCATTACGCAGCTTTATTTCAATATTGCTCAGCTCTCCGGATATATTCTTTATTAAATCTATTGATTGAGAGTCGATTATATCAATATCAAAGCTTCCACTGTCAGGAACAGAAAGTATGCTCCTTAATTCTTTTCTAAGTTCCGAGATTTCAGTTACATTAAGATTCTTCTGCCAGCGTGATTCCTTTTGGCGAACAGCCTCTTTACGCAAAAAGGATTTTATTTCCTCATATTGGCCTTCTTCATAACCGAACTGAAGGTTTTTAATATTTACCTTTTTTTTCCTGACTAATAAACTTTTAATTTTTTTCTTAAGCCTTACAAGCATTCCACCTGGTTCCTGTATTAATGCAATTATAAATATCTACAGCTTCTTGAAGACCCCCATCAGTCGACTTCCCATTAAATTTTTGTGAATAAATTCAGGAGTGATAGAATTGAATGTCGTATCATTTTCATGAGAACCCGCATATTGATGGTCCCATGAAAGATAGTTTCTTATATTCCCTATTTCACTTATCACTGTTTCGATCAACTCCACTTTATATCCCATTTTCTCCATAAAAAATTTCAGGCTATCTGCTGTCCAGTAGGTCACGTGCTTCCATACAAATATTGGTGACTGTCCCCTGAATAGTCTTGTGGAAAGGGCGTTTGTATTGGGAACAAAGATAAGAAAAATCCCTCCTTTCTTCATAAGCTTGTTCATACGGGTAAAAAATTTTACAGGGTCATAAATATGCTCCAAAACAGACCACATACCCATACAATCATAGTCATCTCCCAGTTCATCAAGCTTGAGTGATTCGAAGTCCGTTGAATAAAACCTTATCCCTTTCACATTTTCATAGCATTTTAAATAAAGCTTATTAGGGTCTATTCCAACACATTCCTCAAAACCAAATTTTTGGGCACGTTTTAAAAACAGACCGGTTCCGCAACCAATGTCCAAAATCTTTTTTTTCCCGGAAAGCCCCCATTCCTCAGCCAATCTTAGCCCATAATCATATTTTATTTCATCGACCTTGATCTGGGCATCAGTTGTAAATATATTGGCAGAAGTCTCATCACTCCAGTAAATCTCATGAATCCTCCCATATTTAATCCTTGGATCAAGGTAACCCAGGGTACATTCAGGGCAACGGTAAATATCCAGACCGAACCTGGAGACCAGATATCTTCTTTCTTTATTGCCGCAAACCGGGCATTCGTTGACAGGTTCGTATATATCCTTTTTCCGTTGATATCTTTCATTGCCTGTATCATCGACACACAATTTCCATTCCGGGGTTAATTCCAGATTCATGGGCTTGCCAGACCCAAGGCGATTAGTGATTTCATGAAATTTTCTAGCACCAAAAATTAGGTTTCCATCAAACTTATTTTTTTCATTTAACCTTTCTTCTTCTCTTTTTAAGCCCATGCTGTAGTTTCTCCGAAAATCTTTCTTAATATTTTTTCCTAATTCGTTTCCGACTCTTACCAAAAATACTTTAATATCCGTATTTGGGTATAAGCACCACGTGATACTTGCATTCTCGTTTTGTATATGCTAAACTTCTCCAATCTTTTATCTAGATTCTCCTCGATATTCTCCCTCAAAGAGGGGCTTTGAGTCACTTCTTAAATTTTAGTTAATCCTTGCGATTAGGATAATTATTTATGCGTAAAATTACGTGGATTGAGATCAACCTTGATAATGTAGCACATAATCTTAACGCTATTAGAGAAATGGTAGGAAAGGTTAAAAAAATTCTCGCAGTAGTCAAGGCTGATGCTTATGGACATAATGCTGTTGTTGTTAGCAAAGTTCTAGTTAAAAATGGTGTTGATATGCTTGGCGTTGCCACCCCAGATGAAGCAATCATACTTAGGAAGAATAACATAAGAGTGCCTATACTTGTCTTAAACCCCATTCTACCAGAACACATAGAAGATGTCGTAAAATATTCATTGGAGATAACGGTCTCTAATCTCAACATTGCGAAAGAATTGTCTAAAAACAGAAAAAAGAACTACCATATTGGGATTCATGTTGATATTGATACCGGAATGGGTGGCACAGGTGTTCATCCTGATAATGCGTTAACCCTTATAAAGGAGTTATTATTGATAGATAGTTTAGTAATTAAGGGGATATTTACACATTTCAGTTCCTCCGATGAAAAGGACAAACTCTTTACTCAAACACAAAACAAAATATTTAAAAGCATTCTCAAACAACTAGAAGATCAAGGCATATATGTACCCTTAACACATGCTGCCAATAGTGCTGCTATTTTAGATATGCCAGAAACTTATTTCAACATGGTAAGGCCAGGTCTAATCCTTTATGGAATATTTCCCTCAAGCTACGTATCAAGAAGTGTTGATTTAAGGCCTGTTATGAGCTTTAAGACCAGAATTATTAATCTTAAACATCTGAATCCAGGAAGTTCTGTTGGTTATGGTGGAACATTTAAGATAACAAAACCCTCTATAATAGCAACAATACCTGTTGGATACAAAAATGGTTTTAGCAGACATTTATCAAATTTGGGAAAAGTACTCATTAACGGTCAATATGCTCCTATCATTGGTAGAGTATGCATGGATCGTTGTTTCATTGATGTGACCAACCTGGTAAATGTTAATGTTGGAAACATAGTTGTACTATACGGAAAACAAGGAAATAAAACAATTTCAATCGAATCATCTGCGGTTTTAATACGCACAATACCATATGAAATTGTCTGCAAAATTGGGAAAAATGCTACCAAAATATACATAAACGACTAATAGTTAATCAAGTTAACCATTGAGTTTACTCCAGAAAAGCACTATATAACATATCGGACAATAAAAATTATGAAAAACTGTATAGGAAGAAATGATTTATTATGTTACAAAAGAAAGTAGCGTGAAAGAAGTTTTCTCAAACCTAGATGGCCAAATGGATTCAAATGTGGCTATAATGAAAACTTTAATTTAAGCACTTTCTAATTTGTTTTGATATTTCATATGGGGATTCGTTTTTCATAAATATCCGAATCAGAATTTCATAATTCAAAAATGTCCATAAATAAAAAGCATTACTATTCAAATATTTATGAAAAACAATATCATCAAGATTCCAATATTCTCTTAAAACCGATTGCTTAAAAAACGGTAGAAGCCAGTGCAGGTCAGCCTCAAAAGAAGTGACCATCCCAATCTTTTTTCTATTTATAATATTGTTAGGAATCCCAAGCATAGCAGCAACCTTTCTCAATATATATTTGCCCTTCCATGCATTTTCATCCTTTCTTATTTTATAATTAAAGGGAAGATTTACTGCAAACCCTACTATCGGCCTATGCAAAAATGGAACTCTGACCTCAACGGAGTGCATCATACCTGCCCTGTCTCCCCTGTGAAGAAACTTGGTAACAAGATTCCCTGTTAGATTTTCGAGCATGTAGGCCAGACATGTTTTTTCATTTCTTCTCTTGACGAATTGATAACTGTCCAGGCATTTCTGCCACCTGTCCCTCCTAGTTCCACCAAAAAACATGAAATCAAGGGGCATTCTCATTCTGTCAAAGTCACTATGTCCAGACATAAGTAAAGTCTCAAGGGAGGGGTCACGATCTTTCTTTTTGTTACTAAAGTTGTTTATCATTTGATAAATATCGTAACCTCCAAAGACTTCATCGGCTGCATCTCCGCTAAGCAAGACCTTGACTCCCATTTTTGCTGCTTCTTTACATAGGAAGGAATAGGCTATATCCGACCTAGAACATACTGATTCGAAATGATATATATGGTGCGGCAGATAAGACAGATAATCTTTTGCCTGTTTACAAAGGACAAGCTTGTAATTGTATTTGTCAGCCAGTGATCTAGCATGCTTTGTTGATTCTCTGAAATTATCCGCTTCTGAATGGAACAGGTACAGGTCAGATCCCATTTCCCCCGCTAATGCGGCAATTATGCTGGAATCAAGTCCCCCGCTGTATAAAATGCCGGTACGGACATCATTGATAAGATGTTTTTCAACGCTTTTTTCCAATAGGCTCTTAAGTTCAAATGCCTTATCTTTTAATGAAAGGTCCTTATTGCGTACATATGTCTTCTTCTTTATTAGTTTTAAGGGATCAAAGTATTTACTGATAGCAACGATCTTTTTATTCTTCTCGTCATATTCAAGAATATAACCAGGAAGCAATTCGTTAATATCCTTAAAGGGTGTTTTGTAACCAATTCTGTTCCTTAAATAGAACAGGGAAGTATACATATGCAAATCATCAAGCTCTGCGGTATTTCCTAGGTTCAGGATACTCTTAATTTCTGAAGAGATGATAATGTCTTTTTCTGCCAGTCTGTAATAAAGCGGTTTCATACCGACCCGGTCTCTTACGGCATAAAGTTTCCTGTTTCTTTTATCATAAAGACAAAATGCGAACATCCCCTCAATTCTTTTCACTAGCCCCAATATCCCCCATTCGAAGTATCCCCTTGTTAAAACTTCGGTATCAGTATCAGAGGTAAAACGGTACCCTTTTTTTATGAGAGTGCTTCGTAAAGCCCTGAAATTGTATATTTCTCCATTATAGGTAACGAACACACGCTTTTTTTCATCACACATAGGTTGCTTGCCCTTGGAAGACAGATCTAAGATGGAAAGGCGTGTATGACCGATTCCTATATCGTTAAAAAAGAGTGAGCCCGTATTATCTGGCCCGCGATGCTTCAGTAAATCAAGTGATCTTATGAACAAACTTTTACTGATTCTGTTTGAAACCATCGTTAATATTCCGCACATGTTAATACACCCTTATTCACTTCATCAACTTTCAATAACAATTAATCTGACATTAGCATTTCCTTTTTTTTTCCTACAAATATACTTTTCTATCAATCCATTTTTGAAAAGACTATTTACATGCTGTACAACTTCATAATTAAAATCCTTACGTTTATATTCTCTGCCCTCATCCCACTGATCAATCCCTTCAATGGGCCTTTTTTCAAGGACACGAAAGACTTTTGATACTATTTCAGCTGAGACCACAATGGTTTTACAGCCAATATCATGCAGTGTATCACCTATCTTTATTTCAGGCCTACCGTGACAAATAATTCTACCTGTATCCACACCAGGATCAATATAATGAACAGTTACCCCAACGTATTCCGGTTCCTCATTATAAAATGGCCATAAATTAGTACCGGCACCCTTGTAGTAAGGTGATAAGCCCTGATGCGCATTTACAAAATTAGGACACAGTTTTATAATATTATCCTTAATAACTCCACATCCCAACACTGCAATCCCTTCAGGATTTATATTTCTTATTTCCTCTTCAATATCAGCGGAACTCATCCCATTCCTGGGAACTTCTATTATCCTGGAAGACTTGGGCCAATCATAACCGGAAAAGTACTTATTTTCAGTATCTGTTCGCCGATTAAAATGTTCTCTTAAAACACTATATTCAGAGCCGTAAGCATCTTTATCAAATCTATCTTCAGCAAACACTGCTACAAGATCGTGGTGTTTGCTTAAGTAATTAACATAATATTTATGCCTCAACTGATTGCCGGTTAAAGCCAGGATCCTCAATCAACAGCCCCCCTCTCTTTAGACACTTCAGGACAAATGGATGAATGTTCAAAATAATCAACAAATTGCTTTTGAACATTTACTTTCTTATGCCTCAAAATATTTATTATTTTCTCTGCTGCATACCCATCCCCATAAAGAGTATCCCTTTCGTGTTTACCATGTCGAATGGATTTCTCTATAGCACAGTGTATTTCTTCTTTGGAAAACTCGACATCTGTCACATTTTTTCCCCTTTCCCTCCCCTGTTGTCTTATACCAACATTAACTGCAGGTACTCCTATATAGGCACCTTCACGAATGGCGCTACTTGAATTCCCCACAATACAAGCACACTTGTCCATGAGCGCAATAAATATGTCAAGAGGTAAGTTCTTAAACAAATGGAAATTTTTTAATCTTGACAATTCTCTCCACCCCCTTATCCCTCGAGCCACATCTTCTGAACCTGCATCAACATTAGGCCATAGCATTATAGTTTGCATCTCCATCTTGTCTATTACATCAATAATTGCCTGTACTTGCTGGGTCCCTTTGCCGTATTCTGTTGTAACCGGATGAAAAAGAACAAGCAAAAAAGGTTTTGACAAATTAACCTTACTGCCAACCCCACAGCTTAATACACTATTGTTTACATCTATCTTCTTACCAAGGATTTCCTTAACCTCATCTATTCTAGGACATCCGACTGCATGAATGCTTTCTTTGGGCTCCCCCATCATCATAATACGATGCGCACTAAGTTCTGTCGCAGGAAAATGAATGTGCGAAAGTTTTGTAACTACATGGCGGACAGACTCATCTATGCTTCCACTGATTTCTCCTCCCATTGTATGTATAACAGGAATATTCATGTACGCAGCAGCAGTAGCAACCCCCAAAATTTCAAAGCGGTCACCTACAACCAGTACATAATCCGGTTTCAAATTATCAAAAACGGTTGCTGCCTCCATAATACATAACCCAGTAGATTTGGCCATCGTGGTTGGAGTTTCTCCCTCCACAATTATATGAATTTTGGAAAATACCTCAAAACCGTCATTCTCTATTACTTTTACTGCTGTCCCATAACGGTCAAGAAGAGCAGAAGCCCCAACAACAGTCATAAGTTCAAAATCGTCAGCTTCCTTTAATTTTTTCATTACCGCTTTAATACTGCTGTAATTCGCTCTGCTTCCTATAAACACACAGACTTTCTTTTTCACTTATCACTCCTTTTATTCAACGTCATCCTGCAAAACCATTTCATCTTTATAGATTTCCCGTTTTGCCGATCTATTTAAAATAATTGACAATTCGTTGGGCAACAGACCATATCCGGGTTTTTTTGACGTTAACATTGAATATAGTATTTTTTCTCCTTTTTTTATCTTCTCTTTTGCAACAATACTTTTGCAAAACACCTTTCTCATCTCAGCGTATTTCATAATATTATCTTTGTCTATCTTTAATCCTCTCATTTTTTCAATGCTCCGGATCCCATCTACAAGTCCAGCCATCTCCCGTGGCTCCAACGAGAACTGCGCATCAGGCCCGTAAGCCTTTTTTGTCAGTGTAAAGTGTTTCTCAATAACAGTTGCTCCAAGTGTAACGGCAGCATATGACGCATAATTTCTGATAGTGTGGTCCGAGAGCCCGATGGATATATCGGTATATCTGTTTTTTAAATCACCCAGAACATTCAGACCTACTTCCTCGGGAGGGCATGGATATTTTGAGCTACATTGAAGGATGGCTTTCAGGCAGCCTTGTTTTGCCAAGATATTTACGGCATCGTCAAGTTCACTGAAAGGGCTCATTCCAGATGACAATATCGACGGAACCCCAGACGCGTGCACGGCATTCAGAAGAAAAACATTGTTTACCTCACCTGATGCAATTTTCAGACAATCAACATTTAATTTTTTGCTGCGCTGCACCGCCTCTTCAGAAAAAGGTGACATAATAAAATCAATCTTTAACTCATGGGACCTATTAATTAAAATGCTCCACTGTTTATCAGTAAATGCTGTCCGGTTAAAATATTCATATCTTGTCTCTTCTGTAAAATACGGAGGGGAAGGAGCATTGAGTGTTGTTTCTGCTTCAGAGATATGCATTTGAAACTTTACCGCGTCAACTCCTGACTCAACAGCTGACTCTATAAGTCGCAAGGCATTCCCTAAACTTCCATCGTGGTTCATTCCTATTTCTGCAACAATGTATACACTTGAGCTAAAAGATATATTCTTCATTTATTAAATATCCTATCGTTTCTTTTCCACATCCAAGACATCAAGGCCCTATAAATAATATTCGAGCATAGTCCATCGCTTTCACAATATCGTATTAAAGGATATACAACCTTCGGGAGTTTAACGTAAAGAGAGAAAACCTTTTGAATACTAATTAACTCCCTATCATTTATCTGAGGAAGTTTTAAAACTGGCCTTCCTCTTATTCCTGTTGTTACGGAAAACAAAGGATCTATATAACCTCTTTCAACGCATAAATCTCTTATCTTTGTTCCCTTAAAAGGAGTCATAAAGTTTGTAGAGATAGTATAGGGTTCACATCTACGGTTAATCTCTATTGTTTCAAATATCTCCCTTCTTGTTTCATCTGGATTTCCAATAATATTTTGGGAATTCACTTTGAGTCCAATTTTTTTCACCATCCGAAATGCTTTAATAATATTTGCATTTGAAATATATCGGTTCATAATAGATTCTCTAACATCCTTGCTTCCACTCTCTATACTCATACAAACAGATATACAATTTGATTTTTTTAAATCTTTTATTATTTTTTCTGTTACGGTATTAACCCTTCCCTGTACAATAAAAGGGGTTTTAACATTATCACGATAAGCCTTTAAAAATCTACCCATCTCTTCTTCTTTTAACAAGCAAATATCATCATCAATGAAAAAAAATAATTCTATATTATGTCTATTCTTCAGATAAACAAGCTCATTGATAGTACGTTCTATACTCTTTTCCCTAACATATTTACCTTTTCCCTTATATATATCTTGAAGTACATGATTATCACAATAACTACATCGAAATGAGCATCCACGCATCATTTCGTACATAATCATTCTATAAATCTTCCCATCAAAAGGCCTAAAAAAGTGTTTGTCAGAAAACTCATCAAGGTCAACAAAGGGCAAATCATTCAGGTTCTTTAGTGGTCTTACATTATTTTTTATTATTTTACCGTCTCTCTTAACCCAAAGGTTCTTTATCCGTGATATATCGTCTCCTGACTCCATTTTATTAGCCAGTTCAACAATGGCGTCTTCACCCTCACCAACACAAATCACATCTATAAAAGATTTTTCAACAATTTCAGCAGGCGAAGTAGTTACGCCGATCCCACCAAAAATTATTGGTATTGACGAATACTCTTTTATATTTTCAGCCAACCTGCAAGCGTGTACCACAAGTTCCTCATTAACTGAAAATGCTACGAAATCAGGAACAAAGGAATCAATAACTTTTTTTAGTTCCAGA
>JAAETN010000694.1 GCA_024228355.1 Maribacter sp.
ACGAAATTCATTTTCCTTATCTTTTGTCAAGGTAGTTAAGCACCATTCCAGGACATCATCGTATTGATATAGGCAATTTTTACAAAATGGAGAATCTTGGTCTTGCAATAACCATTCTCCTATCCTGAAAAAATGGTGATAGCCCATAAACTCAAAAATATATTTTTCTCTATTTTCAAAGTCTTTTTTTCCATCGCCTAAGATTTTTATTTTATTCTTCGCATAATCTAGATCACCAAACATTATGCGGAACAAAACAATGTTTTTGTCGCCCATATACGGGAAAGGGTATTCTTCGATAGTCCTGTTTGTCGATGGTGCTACTATAAATTCATGCTTTAGGAACAAACCATACCCCAAAGTCACGTCCCGCCAATGAATTAGATTTGACTCCATATAAAGCTTATACAACGGCTTGAGCACATTAAGGTCACTACTCGGATGCAACCATAAGAACATATTTAGATCCAGGTGCCGAAACATGTCATCCCAATCTCGAAAACTCTCCCATTTAGGCATTTTACCACGCAAAAAATATTGCTTGATTACATTAACGTCGGTTTTCCTTCTATTCCCCTTCACAACTCTTTCGATAGCTGGCCATTGAGACTGGCGTTCGTCCTTCCACACCTTATCTTTTGTCTTCCAAAAGGAGGTATCGATCTTTTCCAGGGATGGGATATCGGGGCATTCCGTCTGCTGCTCACTTTGCCTTTTATCATCC
>JAAETN010000695.1 GCA_024228355.1 Maribacter sp.
GTTGTGAATCTGCTGAAAGCGTTCTTGGAGTCGCATCAGAAATTGGGACAGGATCTTCTATCCGGTCAGAAACGACTAGAAGTAGCGATGGCTGAAAATAATCAGATTCAAAACAGAAACATCGAAAAAATGTTGAAAGAAGTCTTGAACGATCCTCGCGGACAGATTGGTGGACAGAATCCAGACGACAACGCCGAATTTGACGATGGTAATGAAAATGATTTGCGTTATCGATTTCGGGAAGTTATCAAAACACGAGTAGTTTATCAGTCAAGCACTTTTTTTTCCTATGTGTTGGAATCTCTCGGAATATTGCCGAGCAATAATTTTATTGCAGACGGTGCTGTTTATGTCATTCAAAAAGCCGGCTTCCTGCCCTGTAGAATTAGTATTTTTGCTGGCCTTATCCTCAGAAAATATGACCCGGAAAATAAGTATTTTTATTATCGCTACTACCATCCCTCGTACAATACCCGTATCGGGGAAGTTTTATCAATTCATAATCATACAAAATCCATGAAAAATAAATTATTAGCCAATATTTCGCAGGATGATTATGCGTCTCGTTTTAAGCATCATCCCGACAATTTAGGGAGCGGATGGAATTTCGTATCCGTTGTGAATTTAATGTATCACGTGAATAAAATACTGTAGTTTTGTTTAGGTTTTCCTGATTGGGTCAAAACAGAAAAATTCCTCTATACAAGCTTTCGATCCACCTACAACAACTCTGTTCATAAACGCCTAACCCTACTATATTGTTTAAAATATGTACTAGACAAAAATGAGCGAAAATATACAGTTAAAAACATATTTATTACACTATCAATTCCGAACATAAAGCTATCCCAATTCACAAGCCCGCTTCCTGCTGATAAAAACTTATTCCAAAACATTTGCGACAAATTTAAAGCGCTATAGTACTGTTTTGCGACATGCACTGCACTATTTCGTAATGAATGACGTTTCTTATCTGCTAACACACCTTACCAAAATACGTGTAGTTTTTTTTTGGATAAATCTTCACACACACATATGGACAATGTTCGTCCCGATGCTTTGCATAAAATTTTACCTGTGAAGCATTTATCAGGGGACACGCATGCAAAAACACAATAAAATTACAAAAAGATCAAAAATTATCAGGTGGATATTTTTTTTTGCTTTGGAATCTGATACTCGTCCTCATCTTCCTGAAAATATTCTATCTCTGCATAAGTGTTTTGGTCAGTCGAGTGAGAACTGAAACTGTCGAAGTCATTGTTTTCCACATCTTTTACCGCTTGATTCTCGAAGTTGTTGTTTGGTAGCGGTTCACTCTCAGGTAAATTGTCCGAAGAAATGGAGGGTGTATTACAATATGCCAATCTTAGGTGAGATTTACTTGATTCACGAAAACTACTCAAAGTTTGGCGGTTGCGATAGCTAAACTGAGATTCTGCTACAGGTGGATCATGATCGTTGGTTGGTTTCCAGGCTGTAATTCGATGTAATGTTAAATCAACTGATCGCTGATGTTGCATAGAGGTGCGTAAAGTACGATTTTTTACTAACAGGAAGACTGAAAATTCAAAAAGGTTTATAATTTTCGTTTGTACACGATTCAACGCA
>JAAETN010000696.1 GCA_024228355.1 Maribacter sp.
TGCAATTGAGAAATACCATTATTATGGAAACGGGAGGGATGAAAGGTCGTAGAAAAGAATTGGTTCGGGAAGCGTTGCACGATATCCTTAATAAAGGCTTTGGTACTCAAACCATTAATTCTGAATACGGGATGACAGAACTACTCTCACAGGCCTACTCCCAAGGAAACGGTATCTTCAAAACTCCGTCCTGGATGAACATATTCATTCGTGATACCGAAGACCCATTAACATTGTTGGAAACTGGGAAAACAGGTGGGGTAAATGTCATTGATCTAGCCAATATAAATTCCTGTTCTTTTATCGCCACTCAAGACCTAGGGAAAAAATATAAGGATGGGAGTTTCGAAATATTGGGTCGTTTCGACAATTCCGATATTCGAGGTTGCAATCTAATGGTACTGTGAATACCCAAATGTCCTTATTGAATTAGTCTATTACCAATACAAAATAATTTTTCTTGCCACGTTGCAGCAAGACATACTTGTCGTTTATTAAATCCTTTGCGGTAATCAGGTAAGCCTCTTTGACCTTTTCTTTATTCACCGAGATTGAA
>JAAETN010000697.1 GCA_024228355.1 Maribacter sp.
TCAAATGAATCGAAGTAACCACTCTGCTATGCTGGCGCTGGTTCTCTATTTGAAGACACTCGCTTATGTATATCGTCGCGTATTACGTTTGAGGCTTGTCGTGAGAAGATAACGTTTGTTTGTCAGCGAAGAAAATGTCGCATAAATGAAAGATGTCACATAATACATGGGTTTTTCCAACGCAACAACTTTTTTGTTCAGCCGCTTGACTGTCGAACGTGGTGGCGGAAGAATTTTTGGAAAAAATGTGTTTTTGGGGATAGCAAAATGGTAGTTGGAGTACACATGTTGATTCAAGTCGAACCAAGAGTCCATAAGTAACCAAGAGTATGACACTTGAAAACACCCAAATTTGACATATTAAAACACGAAATGCACAAGATTGGAAGCAGTTTTTCATGGAATTGTTGTGCTAAAAATGATCTCCGAGTCAAGACCTTTCGATCGATATCAAGGGTTAAACCGATACTTAAATTTATTATCATGATAATTAGCCGCAAAGTTAGGTCACTTCTCACTTCTTTTGTCTTCGCGGACCACGCTTGTCTCATTTGAGCAAAAGAATTGTATATATATTAAGAAACTCACTCATTGGCTGATTTCAAAAGAA
>JAAETN010000698.1 GCA_024228355.1 Maribacter sp.
ACAGTCTCTCTTGAGGATCAATATTCATGGCCTCTCTCGGAGATATATTAAAAAACAGAGGATCAAACTCCGCAAATTGATTGACAAAACCTCCCCACTTGCTATAACTCTTTCCATGTTCTACAGCTTCTTGTGCATTTGAATGAAAAAAACCATCCAGCGACCAACGACTTGAGGGAATTTCCGTAATACAATTCTTGCCGGTTTTAAGATTCTCCCAATAGTGTTCTAGAGTCTCTGCCTGAGGATAAATGCCGCTGATTCCAATAATGGCTATCGGTTCTGACTGACTGCTGGCAAATGATATTGGTTTATTTCGATAATCTCTTTTTTGTGCTTTAAAAGAATGTAATTCAGGCCAGGATGTTACATCCTGGCTTTTCGTTTCCTGTTTGGCAGGTTCTTGTCTTCCCTCACCCAGTCCTGTCCAACGTAAACACTTCGCTGCATACTCTTTGGTAAAATATTCAGTCAAAGCTTCTAACGTGTGATATTCAAAAAACAGTGTCTTTGAAATTTCTCCAAACACTTCAGTTAGTTTTTGATTCAATTGTGTAATCATTATGGAATCAATCCCATAGGATTCTAATACTTCATTTTCATCAATTTTAG
>JAAETN010000699.1 GCA_024228355.1 Maribacter sp.
AAAAAAAGTAAGAATGAAGGAGGAGGGAAAAGGAGAAGAGAGATGGAGGAGACGGGTTTACAGTAACGCCAAACAAAACTGGGTTAAATTATCAAAATATAAAAGCAGTATACTGCAATATGAATGGCCTATCACGAAAAAGCACCACTCATATTGCGGATATGCTCCAACAACATAGGGTGGATATTTTTGCGGTAACGGAACATAAAAAATGTCGAAAACAGGACATTCCGACATTCAATAACTACGAACGTTGGGCGTCCTGTCGCGAAATAGAGAAAGGAGGGGGAACAGCTATTTGGATTAAACGAGATAAATTTAGTCGGGTGACAACAATCCCAATGACGCCTATAAATACTAAATGGGAACAAGATCAAACTTGGATAGGAATACATACTCAAAATATGGATATTGCAATTGGGGTTGTATACATAAGACCCGTAGGACCTCATTGCGATAAAGATGAACTAATGGAGATAATGCAAGCTATTAATGTGAGGGTGTTGGAACTACAAGAAAAAAATTTTAAAGTAATGTTAGTTGGAGATTTTAATGCTAAAATAAAAAATACGCAACAAGGTTTTGTGGGGGACAATGAAGCAGGATTGTGCTTAATTGATACAGCGGTAATTAATAATTTGGAAATTTTAAATTTTAACCCAATAACTATAGGGGAGTACACCTGGAAACCCGAGGGTAAAAGAGCACATCAACAGGAGTCAACGTTGGATTATATTTTACATGACAATGAAATCAAAATGTTGACATGTAAAATAGACGAAAATAGGGATTTGGAGATCGATTCTGACCATGTGCCGATAATATGGGAATTTAGGATAAACCATAGTGTACAAAGGGGGTCACAGGAGAACATAGAATACTGGAATGATTTTTCAGAGGCAGATTGGGGGGCATATAATAGCCTTGTTGAACATAAGCTGCTGGGACACTTACCACAGGATGTTACGTATAATGAGTTGTACACAGCAATACACTCAGCGGGGATAGAAATCATAGGTAAGAGTAAACCTAAATTTGGAAAGCATAAGTCCGAACCGAGACATGTAGTCCTTGCCAGGAAATTGCTGTCACGGGCAAGAAGGAAATTGGTAAAATATATGAAAATCCTGCCGCGATTTAGAGACCAAAGGGTAATAGATAAACTTCGAGGATGTGTATGGCGGTGCCGTCAAACGGTAAGAGATACGGAAAGGGCAGAGGAGACAGTAAAAACTCATAAATTTATGGATAGTATACATCGTGAGTGTGACAAAAATATGAAAAAGTTGTACACATTCATGAATAAAAATAAAAAACCAGTTATGGAAAAATTTGGTTTAAAAAATAAAAATGGAGAATGGATAACCCAAGATTCTGACATAAAATTGGAATTAAAATTACAATGGGAAAAATATATAAGTCAGGACACTGGCCTAATTCGAATCCCGATACGATTATGACGGATCTGAAAATAAACCAGTGTGACATAGATCAAATGAATCGGGATGTACAAAAACATGAGATTGACCAAGCTCTTGATCAATTACATGCTGGTACATCGGCAGGTACGACGGATATACCACCAGAATTATTGCGGAATCTGGGTTGGAGGAGTAGAAGGTACATATGGGGTTGGGCGCAAAACACGTGGCAGAATAATGATCCCCCAGAACAAAATGACATGTTAAGGACAACATTTTTACATAAAAAGGGGGCAACGGATACTTTGGATAATTATAGAACGTTGACGACTGGTTGTAATTTATGTAAAGTCTTCAATAGGATGCTAACGAATAGAATACAGGATGCGGTGGAGGAATCTAATATTCTGGGAGAAATCCAAAATGGTTTTAGAAAGGGGAGACGTGCAACGGATAATTTATTAGTTTTAGAGACAATTTTGAGAAAAACTAAACGGAATAAGAAGAAAAATTTTATGGCATTGCTGGACATTACTAAAGCATACGACAGAGTCGATAGGGATTTACTATGGATTGTCATGGAACAGATGGAGTTTCCGAAGCAGTTACTTGACAACCTTAAATCATCATATAGGGATCCGAAAAGCGTCGTACATTCCCAAAATATCCAATCCGAACCGCTTAAATTGAAGCTAGGGTTAAAACAAGGATGTGTAATGTCCCCGGTACTTTTTTCTATTTACATCGCTGAATTGGGAAACAGATTAATGAAATCTGAATTGGGAATAACATTAGGTGATAAAAAGATACCGGGAATGTTTTTTGCCGATGACATGATGTTAATAGGGAATGAGAAAGAACTGAAAGACTTGCTTCAAATTGTGGGGGAGTACTCACAGCAATTTAAATTAGAATTTTCGGGGGCTAAGAGTAGTATTATTCCACTCGGGGGACCAATTGTACAAGATAGGGTATGGAAACTGGGGGAAGTATTCGTAAATGAATTGGAGGCAAAAGAGATAAATATAAGTGAGACAAGTGAAGGGCGATATTTAGGAGTGACCATTCAAAAAAATTATAGTTTATTTAAACCGCAATGGGAAATAGCAATGCAAAAAGCTAGACGTGGGGCGGGACTGGTAACATTACTAGCTCGGAGATGTAGTAATCCACTGACAGTAATGAAACCATTGTGGCAATCATATATATTACCAGCTGTATTATATGGTACTGAAATCATGGATTACTGTAAGTCACATATTCAGAATCTTGATATAATTCAGAAAGGGATGATGAAATCCGTACTGCGTGTTATGCAGGGGACATCGTCGGCAGGGTGCTATGCAATAACGGGGTTATCAACGATAGAACAGGAAATATGGAAAAAGAAATTGTCTTACTATGTACATATAACCCGTATGAGTGAGACAAAATGGGCAAAGATAGCATTTGGAGAACAATTAAATTGGGGAATTAAGGAGAAGACTTGGGATACAGAGGGTATACAAAGGAATACCCATATAAAATCGACAAAAAAATATTGGTTAAATGAATTATATGTTATGGCAAATCACTTCGGAATGGAGAAGGTAGAGGAGACGGAAGATGAGAGAAAAACTGAACTGCGTTTACCTAACGACTGGAACAAGCAACATATTAAAACTTATACTGAGGGAATGCGTATCCGTCGGTTAACGGAAGATATGAAAGACCAAACATCGTTGCAATGGTTAGGGCCGATTCACCAAGACCATGAATATGATAGTAGGTCTCAGTCGTGGTGGTTGAAGGGTAAAATAGGTAGTATCCGGACAAAAACAAGGGACAACCATCTCGGAAAATGTCCCTTGTGCTTTGCCGATAATGAAGATGTGACACATTTTCTTGAATGCAATGCATATCCGGAGAAACCTGTTACTGAGATAATAGACATAGATGTTCAAAATAGACATATTTGGCCTTGGCTGTTTCATTTCGATAGACATTACGACATCAGAGTGAAACTAAGCCAATGGATCCAAAATCGATGGAAAACCCGTATAAATCACATTCAGATGAGAGATAACCATATTCCTTTGGTCGCTGAGAATAACGTAAGAAGGGAAATCTTGGACCCGAGCACCGAGAATCCCAGAGCCATAATAGCCATAGACACATCGCAGAACACTGTGGACAATCCTGCTCCCTGCAGTAGCAAGATGAGAAGAGGACCGGACCGTGCCTGTAAAAAGAAAAGATAAGAAGATAAGAAGAGGACACACAAGAATAAGAATACGAAGCAGTATGAACCATTACAGAAGATATAGATACGATGTACATATTTTTTGATACTGTTATGTTTGATCTAGTTTTATGACATTGGGTGTTGCTTTGTGAGATTTCACACAGTTTTAGGCTGAAGCAAGTAAAATTCATTCATTCACTATGCCAACCAACTCCGTGTCTATGATAAAACCCTGTCCCTTGGATATACGAGGGCAGAAACGGAAGAATGCAGAAAATTTTTTTTTCATTTGCAGTCAAAAATCGGTGGTTATACACCAGGGGGTTATACGGCATTACAGTCAGCTGTACAGTATCGGATTTTAAAGAACAAAATGAAAGTTTTTGAAACCCCGGGAGGGGGTT
>JAAETN010000700.1 GCA_024228355.1 Maribacter sp.
CAGCAATTTAGTGCAATTTATTGAAGCCATTAGGCCAAGATCTGGCAGAGCGGCCTTTCTTTCTTATCATTGGACGCTGACACGCGGCTGTCATGCCAGTACAGACTCCCGAACCCCCAATTGTCTTATATGGGTCCCATGTGAGCAAAAGAAGAATTGCTTTGCCAAGAAGTCATTGTCTTAGAATTTCTGATCAAAGAAAAATGTATATCTCTCGTGCTTGTAACTGATTCCTTAGTCCCGTATGGAATGATGAAATGATTTTCACAGGTAACACTTGGACTTGGATCGAGACATTCGCCGAATGTAGAACACTAGCCGAAATCTAGAACACCGCAACGTTTGAAAAATATTTTGGGGCTTATCCGAAAAGTTTTGCAGAATGTACGCGTGGATCCAATATGACCTACTGTATCCACATGTATGCAAAACTTTTCTGACAAGCCGCAAAATATTTTTTAAACGTTAGTGCTACTTTCGGCGAATGTCTCTAACAAGGCCTAGTAACTTCTTCCCAAATAACGTGAGGCGTGAGGATTCATGGATGCCCCTTTATAATGATTGCGCAGTTATTGCTATCCGTCTTTAGAGTACTCTTATCACCCGCCAATCCGCTCACCTCATCCGGAGACCACAAACACGATAGGCCTAGACCTTCAGCTAGTAGTAGGCCTATAGGCCTACCTACCCCGTTTCAACAAGCTTCAATTCGGTGTTCCTTCGACGAAAATCATCTCAAGAAATGAGTACTTTTATAAATCGTATCAATTCATAAGATGAAATTCAACAGAAAGAACTGAAATCACGGCCAAATTGGGCAATGGACCAGAGACGAACGAGAAAAATATTTTTTAAAATTTTTTTTTTTAATTTTCAATTCCATTGTGATTACGGTAATAAACTGGTCCCGGTTTGCCCGATTTGGCAAATGTTACAGACATAAAACGCAATTTCACATTCTGTGCTTACGGGCTCTACTGACAAGTTCGATCAAACCAACTGTAAGAAATTTTGTTCAACATTAATCATGAATAACTAATTATTAAATAAGGTTAGTTTAAAATCTTTGTTAACATCATGGAAAGGCGTTGGGAACTTAGGAAATTATACAGTTTACAATCGAACTTTTCTTTTGACGGGGACCAAATCGTTTTTTTTTATTTTTTCTGCAAAAAATTGAACATTTACGGTTATCGCAAACGGACAAACACAAATGTAAATTTAAACGACTGGCGACAGCTTC
>JAAETN010000701.1 GCA_024228355.1 Maribacter sp.
ATAACGCCGGTTTAAAATGTGAGGCGCACTTGTGCGCCGAATCATTTTGAAACCCTGGTTATGCGCTTTCTCATTTCTATTGTTACTGGTGACACAATAGACCAGACCTTTTCTTTACTATAATTGTATTTTTCCCTTGCCCAATCTAGTAGTACAGGCCCATGAATCAAATCTCTTTGCTCAGGGAAGGCCTTTAAAAATTCTGATGTAATTTTCGATGTTCTTGGAAAAATATGAAAATGTAATTCTACCCCTTCTTCGCCAAATTGTGCGCAATATACTTTGAGAGGATTGATGATTTCTTGAATCACTTGAGTTGCGGTAGCCAAGCTAAAACCAAGCTGCTCTTGGAATGAATTTGGTAACTCACTTATTGATTCTACGGTAACTGTTGGTGACACGATTAGATATCCGGGTACGGCACATGAATGACAATGCTCAATTGTAAAATACTCATTTTCATCAATGGTGAAATTCATATTTTTTTACGCATAACGCTGCAAACATCGGGCGCCGTAGGCGTTCCGATGGTTTGCCTGGTTAACTGCAAAGAATGCTTTTGTATTTGAAAGCTTGCAGATTTGATTTGATGGTTTCAACTTGCCTCCTTTTGAACACGCTTTGCGTGCACTACATTTCCAAACTGGTTTTGAACCGATGGCAATATTATTGGACTGTGGCCCTGGAATGTAAAATTTGTATTTGAGCAAACTGCTCAATAGATCCCAAGCTTCAGTGAGGCCGTTAAACTAAAGCCTGTTTGGCACTTTTCACTTGTTTGCTTATTGATCGCATCAGCGCTGAATTTTTTAAAGCAAC
>JAAETN010000702.1 GCA_024228355.1 Maribacter sp.
CCCAGACGGAAACCAAGGACCTGACGGTAACCAAGGCCCTGACGGAAACCAAGGACCCGATGGGAACCAAGGACCCGAAGGGAACCAAGGAATAGATGGCAACCAAGGCCCTGACGGGAACCAGGGACCTGATGGGAACCAAGGAATTGATGGCATCCAAGGTCCCGATGGAAACCAAGGCCCGATAGGTCCAGATGGGAATCAAGGAATAGATGGCAACCAAGGACCTGACGGAAATCAAGGACCTGATGGGAACCAAGGACCTGACGGAAATCAAGGACCCGATGGGAATCAAGGCCCAATAGGCCCAGACGGAAATCAAGGACCTGATGGGAACCAAGGACCAGATGGGAACCAAGGCCCGGATGGGAACCAAGGTCCTGACGGGAACCAAGGTGCTGACGGAAATCAAGGACCTGACGGAAATCAAGGACCCGATGGGAACCAGGGACCGGATGGAAACCAAGGACCTGATGGTGACAAAGGTCCTGTCGGTGACAAAGGTGATGCTGGAGATGTTGTTGGTTCTGAAGCAAACAACAGTATTACAGTGGCGGCAAATGGTGGTGCTTTTTATGAAAGTCCAATAAAAGCATTTGGGAAAATCGCTTCCAATGGCAATGTAACAAGAGCTACAACTGGTGTAACCTCAACTAGAATAAGTACTGGGCGTTACCGTGTTACGCTTCCAGCTGGAGTAGTTTCTGATGCCAACTATATCATACAGCTAACACAACCGGGAAGAGGCGGATCCGGAAATGATGACCCAGGGATTTCATACAACAATCAAACTAGCAGCAGCTTTGAAGTAATCATTGGAGATAATGACAATGGTGGCACAAACAGATCAAGATATAACTCAGAATTCATGTTTATCATTTTAGACCTTTAGAACATGAAACTTATTAAGTTCACATTTTTATTCTTTATACAAATTCTGGTAGCCCAAGAAGCTGTCCATAATTTTGGGACTATTCAAATACATAATTCCGCTATGGTCGGATTCCATTTGGATTTGATAAATAATGGAACTTTTGATGAAAACATGGGATTGGTCGGTTTCTACGGTGAAAATACCTCCATTAAGGTTTCAGGAGCTTTCAGTCCAATATTTTATGATACCGAAATTTTAGTGGACAAAGGTCTATTTCTTGATACATCCATTGGGGTTTTAAATAATGGCAATCTAATTTCAGGAGATGTAATTACCCCGCGAAATCATACTGCCGTTTTTCCCAATTTTATAGAGGATGCCTTTTATGTTGGTGAAAATGATGTATCCATGGTAGATGGTTATGCCGCTATGACCAATAAGAATGCCTTCACATTCCCGGTTGGTGATGATGAAAGATTAAGAACTTTGAGTATTAATTCAATCAGGATCAACTCTTTTGTTAAATGCGCCTATTTCTATGAAAACCCAAATACAACATCGATCAATGGTAAGAACTACCAAATAAATAAAAAAGCTTCGAAATTTCTTTCGGTGAGTTCAAAGGAGTTTTGGCACTTAGAAGGCGATATACCATCCCATATTACCCTTACTTGGGATGAATATAGCAATGTTGGTACTTTTGCGGAATATGTTAGTGATATTAAGGTGGTTGGATGGCACAGGGAACAGGGAACTTGGGTAAATCTTGGAAATACAAATGTCGAAGGAGGTATGGCTTATGGAGAAGTTACTTCAGACTTATTCATACCCAATGACTATGAAATTATTACCCTTGGAGGGAATGACGATAAATTGGAAGACTTTAGTACAATTGAATTGGATAATTACTTCTTAACGCCGAACGGAGATGGTCAAAATGACCTTTTGGTTCTCGAAGGCATTGAAAAATCCCCAAGCAACTCCATTCAGATTTTCAATCGATATGGGGTAATGGTCTATTCCAAGGAAAACTATCAAAATGAATTCAAAGGAGTATCAAATAGAAATTCAGTAATCGACAAAGGTTCTGGTTTGGATTCAGGGATTTACTTCTATATTATTACGCTAAATGACCTAAGGCAAAAACATCAGGGATATCTTTATATTATTTCCAAACAATAAAGATTCAAATTCAATTATTTCTTAAATATAGACCTTGTCTCCCAAACTTCTCTGCAGGGCCATATAATCATTTGTATCCAAAATTAGTATCCAGACAATATTTAGTTTAGTTGTCTCTGTAAGATTGAGGCTCAAAAATTGAAAAAATACTTCTTACCTTTGGTTGGAAGCATAATTCTCAATACTCTATAATACTATTCTCTATTTCTTTCAGTAATCAATAATTACCTAGATAATAAAATTGGAATTAATTGAAAATGGCAGAGTTGTTGCGATAATCCATTTTGAACAAGATGGAATAACCCAGAAAAAATCATAATAAAAATGAAGCGAAGGTCATTTATTAAAAAAAGCAGTATATCTGGTTTGGCATTGACTATGATGCCAAATTTACCGTTTTCCAAAGAAATTGAATACTCGGTATTGGAACTTATGGGCAAGGAGGAAATTGAGCTTTATGGAGAAGGGATCAATCTCCGAAAAGAAGCACATGATGCTTTTTTAGAAATGAAAAAAGCTGCCTATAGCGATGGCATAGATATAAAAATCGTTTCTAGTTATCGCAATTTTGATAGACAGGAATCTATATGGGAAAGAAAATACATGCGATTTACTGAAGATGATGGTATGGAACCAATACAGGCCATTGATAAGATCATTGAGTATTCTACTATACCGGGTACAAGCAGGCATCACTGGGGAACCGATATTGACATTATTGATGGATATCGCAAGACTAAAGGGGACGTACTCGTTCCTGAAAAATTCGGAACTGGTGGTCCTTTTGAGGATTTTAAAAAGTGGATGGATGTAAATTCAAACAAATTCGATTTCTATTTGGTGTATACCAATGATCCGAAACGAAGAGGTTTTAAATACGAACCATGGCACTATAGTTATGCGCCAATTTCGATTCCAATGCTTACTGCCTATAGAAGATTGAATATAGTGCAGTTATTAAGAGAAGAGGAATTCTACGGTAGTCAACATTTTACAGCAGGTTTCATAAAGAATTATGTGCGAAATAATATTTTGGATATAAATACCGAGCTTCTATAAGTCTTTTTGTAAATTGTCGTAACACTGAACACTAGTAGCCATGAGAAGAGGAAGTTGGAAAATCAGAATATTTATTGGCATTGCCATTGTGGCTTTTGCTTTTATTCAGCGATGCAATAACAAAGAAGAAAATCCCTATACAGGAAGGGTTCAGAACATTAATATGACTTCTGAACAAGAGATTGCCATTGGTCTACAAAGTGCTCCTGAAATGGCCCAACAACATGGAGGTCTTTACCCTGATGAACGACTACAATCATTGGTGGACTTTATCGGCAAAAAACTGGTAGATAATAGCATAGCCCGGGAAACGCCATATAAATACGATTTTCATTTATTAGCCGATGACCGTACAATAAATGCCTTTGCATTACCGGGAGGGCAAATTTTTATTACTTATGCACTTTTCTCTAAACTTAATGAAGCCCAATTAGCTGGTGTTCTTGGACATGAGATTGGTCATGTAATTGGAAGGCATTCCGCTGAACGTATCGCCGACAGTAATTTCTGGCAAACAGTTACTATGGGCGCCACCGTTGGTGCGGATGCTGGCGGAATCGTTAGCAGCATTGGCCAAAATACGCTGCTAAAGAATGGTCGTGGAGATGAGCTTGAAAGTGATGAACTAGGTGTTTGGTTTATGATAAATTCGGGTTACGAACCTATGGAAATGATAGAAGTGATGAAGATTCTAAAAGCAGCCGCGGGACCAAATCGTGTTCCTGAGTTTCAGAGTTCACACCCAGATCCAGAGAACAGAATAGAGAAAATCAAGGAAGCCATAGTAAAATACAGTGAATAGCAAAAATCACATTTAATACAAAACTTATTGTTTTAAGTTTTAATTTACTATATTTGATGTTCCACTAAATCTTTTAATCGCCTCAAATTTAACCCTTATAGCTTTGATTTATAGTCATTTAAACAAAACTATATGGGAACACTTTTACATTTTAAGGACATTTACACCGAAGCATTCGAGGATTGCAAACCAAGTTTTGTAGTATTACTCTTAAAAGCGTATTCTATTTTCTGCGTTTTAATGTTCTCTATGGCGGTTTATGCATTTTTGTATAGAGCGTTTACGGGCTTCGAGTTTTAGATCTCACCTATTCACTCTTTTACTTGAACACTATTTGAAGTGAATATTGTAAATTAAAAAACCCATTGCAGAAACTGCAATGGGTTTTTTTTCGAAGAATTCTTTTTAACTACCTAATTTGGCATTAATGACTATTAGGGCATCTTTAGCATTGGCAGCTTCCGCATACTTGGCAATTGAGTATCCGCTATCACTTCTTATCCTAATATCAGCACCATTATCGATTAATAATTTCAAAATCTCCGCCTTGTTATAACGTGCTGCAAAAATTGCAGGAGTCATTCCCAATGACTTCTGATTTACATCCTCTCCAAGAGCGATCATTTTTTTTATAATGGCAATATCCCCTTGAATAATGGCCTTACAAAAAGAATTAACAGTACCTTTTTCATACAAAGCGGTAAGTTCCGCTACATTGTGTCTCACTGGTAGAACTTTGGCTGAAACCACAGAAACCGTCAGCATCATAGCAGCGGCCACAATTAACATTGTTTTTTTCATGATGAATGATTTTACGACTGAACTAGGCCCAGTCTTGATTGATGAATAACTTTTGATTATACTAATATAGACTATGTCTATATGAAATTGTTTCAGCATTAACTGTTAAATAACTAAACTTTAACATCTCCACTTTTTTTATAGTGTTCACACCACCACTTTTTAATGTTAAAAAAAGCACTATCATTAAATAGTAATACTAATCTATACGCAGTATTTTTGCAGTACGAAATTACAATACCATGAACAAGAAAATAATACTAATGATTTTAGATGGTTGGGGTAAATCACCCGACCCAAAAGTTTCAGCAATAGACAATGCAAAAACTCCTTTTGTAGATTCCCTATATAATAAATACCCTAATGCTAATCTGCTTACCGATGGAATGAATGTAGGGCTACCGGAAGGACAAATGGGTAACAGTGAAGTAGGTCATATGAACCTTGGGGCTGGTAGAATAGTTTATCAGGATTTGGCAAAAATAAATCTAGCTGTACAGGAAAATAAACTCAAAGGTGAGAAAGTTTTAAAGCAGGCTTTTGAATATGCCAAAAAGAATAATAAGGATGTTCATTTCTTGGGATTAGTCAGTAATGGAGGCGTTCACAGCCATACTTCGCACCTCAAAGGTTTGATTAATGCCGGAAAGGATTTTGGCCTGACCAATATGTACATTCATGCCTTTACAGATGGAAGGGATGTTGACCCTAAAAGTGGAAAAGGCTTTCTTGAAGATTTAACGCAATTTTGTTCAGACAAAGACGCAAAGCTAGCTACGGTTGTTGGTAGATACTATGCCATGGATAGGGATAAACGTTGGGAACGCGTAAAAAAAGCCTATGATGTTATGGTAAATAATGTAGGGAAGAAATCAAATGATATTTCTTCTACGATGCAAAATAGTTATGATGATAACACGACTGATGAATTCATAGAACCAATTGTCCTGACAGATTCAAATGGAGCTCCCTTGGCCAAAATTAAGAAGGATGATGTTGTTATATTTTTCAATTTTAGAACAGATAGAGGAAGGGAATTAACCCATGTTCTAAGTCAAGAAAACATGCATGAATTGAATATGCATAAATTGAATTTGTACTATGTTACAATGACCAATTATGACGATTCATTCAAAAAGGTACATGTAGTATATGATAAAGAGAATATAAAGGAAACCTTGGGTGAAATCCTTGCGAAAAATAGAATGAAGCAGATTCGTATTGCAGAAACCGAAAAATACCCACATGTTACTTTCTTTTTTAATGGTGGCAGGGAAATACCTTTTAAAGGGGAGCAGCGAATATTGTGTCCTTCACCCAAAGTGGCAACCTATGATCTTAAACCAGAGATGAGCGCCTACGAAATAAGGGATGCCATCATTCCAGAATTGAAAAAAGGAGAAACTGATTTTGTTTGCTTGAATTTTGCAAATCCAGATATGGTTGGGCACACAGGTGATATGAATGCCGCAATCAAAGCCTGTGAAACTGTCGATAGTTGCGCTCAATCTGTTATAAAGGCTGGTTTGGAAAATGGCTATTCTACGATTCTCATTGCCGACCATGGCAATTGTGATACCATGATAAATCCAGACGGCACACCAAATACAGCGCATACAACCAATCCGGTTCCTCTTATTCTTATTGACAATGATGTGAAAGAAATCAAAGATGGGGTCTTAGGTGATATTGCACCTACAATTCTCAAACTAATGGGAGTTGATCAACCCGAATTAATGACCCAGAAGCCTTTAGTATAAAAACTATCAAGATTTTTTATCTTTGCACGCTATGATAAAAATTAAAACTCCTGAAGAGATAGAATTAATGCGCGAAAGTGCCTTGGTAGTTTCCAAAACTTTGGGGATGCTGGCCGCTGAAATCAAACCAGGGGTAAATGCCTTGTTTTTAGATAAATTGGCAGAAGAGTTTATTCGGGAAGAAGGTGCAGAGCCTGGTTTTTTGGGTATGTATGACTTTCCCAATACGCTCAACATGAGTCCTAATGCCCAGGTGGTGCATGGAATTCCTACCAGTGAACCATTAATAGAAGGAGATATTATCTCAGTTGACTGCGGAGCCTTAAAAAATGGTTTTTATGGCGACCATGCCTATACTTTCGAAGTTGGTGAAGTAGTGCCTGAAACTAGAAAACTGTTGAAGGTCACTAAAGAGTCCCTTTATTTGGGAATAAGAGAATTCAGGGTAGGTAAACGTGTTGGCGATGTTGCCTATGCCATTCAAAATTATTGCGAAAGCCATGGTTATGGAATCGTTCGCGAATTGGTTGGCCATGGTCTAGGCACCAAATTACATGAAAGCCCAGAAATGCCAAACTATGGAAGACGTGGTAGGGGCAAAAAATTTATGGAAGGTCTTGTAGTAGCCATTGAACCTATGATCAATATGGGTACTAAGAATATTAAGCAGCTAAAAGACGGCTGGACAATTATTACCGCCGATGGGCAACCAAGTGCCCATTTTGAACATAACGTTGCCATTGTGAACGGTAAACCAGAACTGTTATCCACTTTTCAATATATTTATGAGGCATTAGGAATTGAAAGTGATGAAGAGGATGAATTTCGACAAATGAAAATTCAGCTATAGCAGTGAATCACAGATTCTTGCTCCTACCTACCGGCAGGCAGGTTCTCAGGAATAACAAAATGAAAAAGCTCTTTAAATACTTCCTGAATTTAATACCAAGACCCTTTCTTATAAAATTAAGTTATTGGATAAGGCCAATAATGGCCCTTTGGTTCAAAGGAAGTAAATATACCGATCCGATTGATGGTAGACAGTTCAGGACTTTTTTACCTTATGGTTATGAAAGTCCAAGGGATAACGTTCTCTCACCTTCTACCCTATCCTTAGAACGCCATAGGCTATTGTGGTTATTTCTGAAAAGCCACACTAACTTTTTCTCTGCAAACCTAAAAGTATTGCATTTTGCCCCGGAACAAGCCTTCTATAAAAGATTTAGAAACTTAGATAATCTAGATTATACGACAACTGACTTAAATTCGCCTTTAGCAGATATTGAAGCTGATATATGCAACTTGCCTTTCGAGGATAACACCTATGATGTAATACTTTGTAATCATGTATTGGAACATATTCCCAATGACAAAAAGGCCATGCTAGAACTTTATCGCATTCTAAAAATTGGAGGATGGGGCATATTTCAAATTCCCCAGGATCTAACCAGGGAGCATACATTTGAAGATGATTCAATCACGGATCAGAAAGAACGGGCTAAAATATTTGGTCAATATGACCATGTCCGTATTTATGGCAGGGATTATTTTGAGAAGCTTAGAAATGTAGGATTTGAGGTAGAGGAGGTGAATTTTGCAACAAATCTATCTCAAGAAGAAATTGACAAATACAGATTAGCAAAAAGAGAAATCATTCCATTCGTAAAAAAACATTAGTCCAGAATTACTTTTTTAAAACCTTCGGTCATATACTCCTTAGTTTGACCAGTTGCATCCAAATAGATGACGTATGCCTCTAAATTGTTTTGATTGGACAAAAATTCCAAGGTCTTATCCAAATCCATAGCCATAAAAGCTGTGGCATAGGCATCTGCTTCCGCACATGAATTCGCCAAAACAGTTACTCCCAGGGTATTTGCATTTTTGGTATATCCTGTTTTAGGGTCAATGGTGTGGACATATTTTTTTCCAGTAATCGAGTCCATCCTAAATTTGCGATAATTGCCGGAAGAAGCCAAGGCTTTATCCTCCAATGCTATCAATATTTTAAGCCTCCGACCTTCCTCTACCTGTGGATCATCTATCCCAACTACCCACTGTTTTTGCTTTATTTGATTGATTCCTTTACCAATCAATTCCCCCCCTACTTCCAAAAGGTAATCATCGATTCCCTTTTCATCCATCATCTTTGCCAAACGATCAATGGCATAACCTTTAGCAATAGCGTTGAAATCCAGATAAATATTGGAATGTTCTTTTACAATCTTATTATTTTCTTTCAACTGCACTTTGTTCAGGCCAACCAATCGCATAATACTATCTACTTTAATGCTATCCAGCGGTACTTTCTTACCCGGTCCAAATCCCCATGCATTTACTAGCGCACCCACTGTAGGGTCAAAGTAGCCATCGGTTTTTGAATAAATATCTTTCGATAGATCAAAAACCTCCCGAAACATCTGATCAACAGTAATATCAGGGTCTCCTTGGTTAATTTTGGAAATATCGGAAGTAGGAATATAGGTAGATAAAGATTGATTCATAACATTAAAAACAGAATCAATTTCACGTTGAAAGTCCAATTCTTGATCAGACAGATAGATGATGCTGTACGATGTTCCCAAAGCCCCACCAACATTTGAATTTTTTATTAATTGTTCTGGATCCATTTTACAGGAAACCAAAAAAACAAGCAACAGCAAACATGCCGTATTACTAAATCTATATTTCAATAAGTCCGTCATAATCAACTATATATTCCTCATTTAAGAATATGGGCAAACTTTGGTCTACCGCATTGTACAATCCCACGCCTGCATAATACATTTTAGCTTCATGCTTTATCGCATGATCTTTCATTTTCTCCATGAAATCCAAATCATATTTTCTTGGATCTTGAGGAAAAACCACATTTCGTACGACAATAAAATGAAGTTGCTTATTCTTTAAACAAACAAACTGGGGATTCTTCATCGGTTTACTATTCACACCCATGAATTCATAACCCTCAGCTTCAAGCTTTCGCCCTACTATGTTCATAGCCAGATTATGTAATTCCTGTTCAGATAAGGATTTCATAAGTATCAATTAAAAAACCGATATTCTTCATATCGGTTTTTAGGCGTTAAATTATCAAAACTAAAACAAGTTCAATTTCTAGATTCGAATTATCCACCGAAATCATCAAAGCGGATATGTTCATCCGGGATACCGAAATCCTCTCCCATTTTCTGAACCGCCTTGTTCATAAGGGGTGGTCCACAGAAATACAATTCAATATCCTCAGGAGATTCATGTATGCTTAAATAGTTGTCGATTACACAATTATGAATAAAACCTACAAAACCATCTCCAGGTGCATCAATATCAGCTTTAACCTTCCAATTATCTTCTTCCATTGGCTCAGAAAGTGCCAAATAGAAATTGAAATTCGGAAATTCTTTCTCTAATTGATAAAAATGATCCAAATAGAACAATTCCCTTTTTGAACGACCACCGTACCAATAGGTTACTTTTCGGTTGGTCTTCAAAGTTTTGAATAAGTGATATAAATGTGAACGCATTGGTGCCATACCTGCACCACCGCCAACATATAACATTTCAGATTCAGATTCATTGATAAAGAACTCACCATAAGGTCCTGAAATAACTACTTTATCGCCTGGTTTTTGTGCGAAAATATACGAGGAAGCGACACCTGGATTTACATCCATCCATCCATTTTTGGATCTGTCCCATGGTGGTGTTGCTATACGTACATTCAACATAATCTCCCTACCTTCTGCTGGGAAAGAAGCCATAGAATAAGCTCTTTCAACAGTTTCAGGATTCTTCATCGTCAATGGCCAAAGATTAAACTTATCCCATTCGTTCTTGAACTTATCCGGAGTTTCGTGTTCTTCGGGATGTGCTGTAATATCTATATCAGCATATTTGATTTCGCAAGGGGGAATTTCAATCTGTATATATCCACCGGCTTTATAACCCATATCTTCTGGGATTTCAACAACGAATTCCTTAATAAAAGAGGCCACATTATAATTACGGACAACCGTACCTTCCCATTTCTTTATTCCGAAAACCTCTTCGGGAATGGTGATATCCATATCCTGTTTTACTTTCACTTGACAGGCCAAACGAACTCCTTCATTCAATTCCCTTTTAGAGAAATGCGGAGTTTCGGTTGGTAAGGCTTCTCCACCTCCCGATAATACATGACATTCACATTGAATACATGTTCCACCTCCGCCACATGCTGAAGGAAGAAATATTTTCTGGTTACCTAAGGTTGATAGTAATGATTCACCGGAACCAACTTCAATTTTCTTTTCTCCATTAATGGTAAGGGTAACTGGTCCTGAGGGAGACAGCTTTTCTTTTGTGAACAACAAAAGTGCAACCAGCAATAATAAAAGAACTAGGAACGATATTACCGTGATTAAAATTGTTCCAACTGTACTTGTAGCTAAAATCATTTTTACTTGTTTATAGCGTCATTATATGAGACCTCTTTTTCGTTGATCTCTTTTTGATTTTCTTTCTCCTCAATGTTCTCGATCTTCTCGGCAGTAGTTTTTTCTTCTACTGGAGCAGCCTCGTCTCCGCCAGTCAACATCCCGCCAAAACTTTGGAAGCCAATTCCCATTAAACCAGTAATGATAAAGGTTATTCCAAGTCCCCGTAAGGGTGCTGGTACATTTGAATATCTTATTTTTTCCCGTATAGCGGCAATTGCCAAGATGGCCAGAAACCATCCAATTCCTGAACTAACGCCATAATTGAAAGCCAGACCTAAAGAAGCGATTTCTCGCGATTGCATAAACAAAGAACCCCCAAGTATGGCACAGTTCACTGCTATCAATGGCAAAAATATACCAAGTGAATTATAAAGTGCTGGTGAAAATTTTTCAACTACTATTTCTACCAATTGTACCATAGTCGCAATGGTTGCGATAAAAAGAATAAAAGATAAAAAGCTAAGATTATAATCAGCATACTCAGGTCCTAACCAAGCCAAGGCACCGTCACGAAGTAAATACTGATCCAACAACCAGTTCAAAGGAACGGTCACTGCCAATACGAATATTACTGCAGCTCCCAAACCTACAGCTGTAGCTACTTTCTTTGATACCGCCAAATAGGAACACATTCCTAAGAAAACCGCAAATACCATATTATCTATGAAAATGGATCTAAAAAATAATTCTATATGCTCTAACATGATATTTTCTTTAAATAACTATTAGTTGTCTTCAATTAATGCCTTGTTTTTAGAACGTTGGATCCAAATAATAATACCCACAACAATTAATGCTGCTGGTGGAATAATCATGAATCCGTTGTTTTCATAACCTGTGGCGTACAATCCTGTTTTAGAGATTGGGTTGCCCAAAACTGGGAATCCAAACAAAGTGCCGGATCCCAAAAGTTCTCTAAAGAATCCTACGATTATCAATATAATGCCATATCCCAGCGCATTTCCAATTCCATCTAAAAAGGATTTCCAAGGTCCATTACCCAGGGCAAAAGCTTCAAAACGACCCATAATGATGCAATTGGTGATTATTAAACCAACAAAAACAGAAAGGGTTTTACTTAATTCGTAAGCAAATGCCTTTAAGACCTGATCCACAATAATCACCAAAGTAGCAACTACAATAAGTTGAACTATAATCCTGATCTTCGATGGAATGATATTTCGTAATAATGATATTACCACATTACCGATACCCAATACAAAAAGTACTGAAATGGCCATAACCACAGAAGCCTTTAACTCTGCGGTAATTGCCAAGGCAGAACAGATACCTAATACCTGGATGGTAATGGGATTATTATCTGCAAGTGGATCTAAAATTAAGCTTGCATCTTTTTTTGTAAGTAGTGCCATATTATTTAACTCTAATCGTTTCTAAATAATCCCTGTACATATTAACGCTTTCACTAATCATCGCAGAAACACCATTACCGGTTATGGTTGCACCGGCAAGTGCATCGACTTCATTATCATCCTTTATTTGGTTCAAGGGATCATTATTTCCTTTGGCAACAGCAATACCAGCATATTTTGTGCCGTCCAGTATAGATTCACCTGAAAAATCATCCATAAAATAGCGTTGCTTGATATTTGCCCCAAGACCTGGAGTTTCAGCGGCATGATCAAAATAAACACCTTGTACCACCATTTTATCGTCTAGTGCTACGAATCCCCAAATGGCATCCCAAAGCCCTTTGCCCCTCATAGGAATAATGTAGAATTGACTGCCATCTTTATTACCAATGAATAAAGGCAACTTTCTAGTCTCCCCGTTTTTGGCTGCTGTAGCTTGCTTTTTAAGATCAATTAAATAGGCCTGGTCATCTTTTGTGATTTTATCCCCTTCAATAATCAATTGCTCTTTAATGTATTTTGAAAACTCTCCTGCTACTTGATCTGTAGGAATGAAACTGACATTTCCTTCACCTTTGTTCTGATTGATACCCATGGCATAAAGAATGTTCTGCTGCTTTTCCAATCTTTCGTTTTCCTTGATCTTATCGCTTAATGAGGAGGCTAAAAAAGCCAAAACCGTACCTACGACAATGACCATTAAGGTTGCAAAGATTACCGTGTAACTATTCTTTTCTGTATTAATTGCCATGATTAAACTGTTTCTGCTTTTATTTCTTCTGCTTTACTATCCGAATCCTTTGGTAAAATGGTGGCATTCTTAAGTCTCTTTAACCTCTTTTTTATGTTACCCTTAATGACATAATGATCAATGGTAGGTGCAAACACGTTCATTAACAATATGGCCAAGAACACCCCTTCTGGGTAAGCCGGATTGAATACTCGGATCATGACCGAAATAAACCCGATCAAGAATCCATAAATCCACTTTCCACGATTGGTCTGGGAACCTGTAACGGGATCAGTTGCCATATAAACAATACCAAAAGCCAAACCGCCAACAAGTAAATGCTGCCAATATTCAAAACTCATAAGTCCATAAAATGTGCTGGTTTCAGTAATAATTCCCGCATCAACAACCATATTGAAAATCAAGCCCATTACCAAGGAACCAATTACAGCGCTCAGCATAATTCGCCAGCTGGCTATTTTACTGAAGATTAAAAACAAGCCTCCAAGAAGAATCAAAAAGGTTGATGTTTCGCCTACCGATCCTGGAATGAACCCAAAGAACATATCTGAAATGGAATAGGTAAATTCAGCACCTTTATTCTGTGCCAAATATCCTAACACAGTCTCCCCTGAAATAGCGTCGGCTGTTCCTGCTCTTTCAACAGCTTCATGAACCCAAACCTTATCGCCACTCATCCATGTGGGATAAGCGAAAAACAAGAAGGCCCTGATGGTCAAGGCAGGATTCAATATATTCATTCCTGTACCACCAAAAACTTCCTTACCAATAACAACTCCGAAAACAACGGATACTGCCAACATCCATAAAGGAGTATCAATAGGAACTATCAAAGGAACCAACATACCTGTTACCAAATAGCCCTCTTCAACTTCATGTCCTTTTATAATTGCAAAAATAAATTCAACAAGTAACCCAACTCCATAGGATACAATTACCAAGGGCAATACCTTAACTATCCCTATCCAAAAATTATCCCATGTGAGAAAATGCTCCATTACCAAAAAATCGGTAGGAAAACCATTAATGGCAGAATAATGCTGATAGCCTGCATTGAACATTGAGAACAGCAAAACGGGAATCAACGCCATGATTACCGTATTCATGGTACGCTTTAAATCATCGGCAACCCTAACATGGGAACCTGAATGCGTGGTATCATCAGGTGCGAATAAAAAGGTATGAAATGCGTTAAACATAGGAGCCATTTTTTTGTCCCTATAATGATGCTTAAGTATGTGTAATCTTTTCTTAAAGGTCAGTCTTCTATCACTCATCTTTTAGCCTATTTCTTTATATAATAAATCCAATCCTTCTCGAATGATCTTCTGGTGTGGTTGTTTTGATATGCAAACAAATTCAGTCAATGAAAAATCTTCGGGAGCGACTTCATATAAACCCAATTGCTCCATTTCATCAAGATCTTTAACCATACATGCTTTCAATAGCTGCATTGGGAAAATATCCAACGGGAAAACCTTCTCGTACTGTCCTGTGACCACAAATGCTCTATGCTCACCGTTAGTATTGGTATTTAAATCATATTTTTTCTTGGGCTGTAACCATGAAAAGGTCATTGCTCTCGTGGTAGAAATCTTATTGAAGACCGGTTTGTTCCAGCCAAACAATTCATAATCATCGCCTTCTGGTATCGCGGTCACCGTATTATTATAGAAGCCCAAGTAACCATCTGGCCTTGTTTTTAACCCAGTCAACACATCTCCGTTTATCACTCTGAAGTTGTCGTCCTTAACGCCACTACCATATAAAAAGGTAGAGATCTCAGTTCCGATTTTTGTAGTGTAATATTTTGGTGACTTTACGGAAGAACCAGCCAATGCCACAATACGTTCAGCATTGAATTTTCCAGTCAGCAGTAACTCGCCTATAATCACCAAATCCTGCGGGGCAATCGTCCAGACGACTTCACCTTTATTAATAGGATCAATTTTATTGATTTGAGTGCCAACCAGTCCGGCAGGGTGGGGTCCAGAAACTTTGTGTAATTCAATTCCATTCAAACCTTCAAATGGTGAATTTGATTTGGCATTTACAGAAACATGGACTTTCCCAGGCGTTAATTTACCCAAAGTCGTAATCGCTGCTTGTAATTCTGCTTCTTTACCTTGTAATACATAATCGCAATCAGCAGCTAAAGGCGCTGAAGTAAAACCGGATATAAAGATAGCTTTAGGATTTGCATCCGGATTGGCTATTATATCATAAGGTCTTTGTTTGATAAATGGCCAACATCCCGATTTCAACAAATGAGCCTTGATCTCTTGTGAAGATGCATTAGTCGCATCGAAACTACCATGATCAACACCAGTTTGTGCCTTGTCGGCAAGAATTTTAATTGAAAGGATTCTCCTTCTTGCGCCTCGATTAATTTCAACAAGCTCACCACTTACAGGAGATACAAATAGCATCGCCTCATTGTTCTTGTCATAAAAAAGTGCTTCGCCGGCTTTGACCTCAGCACCTTGCTTTACCATCATTTTAGGAGTAATCCCGTGAAAATCATCAAGATTTAAAGCATATACGTTGCTTAAAACTGCCTTTGAAGTCGTCGTTTCGGCAGCACCTACAAGGTTAATATTCAAGCCCTTTCTTATTCGGATGTCTTTAGACATATATTGTAGACCTTAGGTTAATGAAATTTCGGGCAAAAATAGCATTTAATAGAAAGTATTCATAATTATCGCCCATAAATTTGGGTATTACATCGATGTAAATTTGTTAGGTATGGTTTTTGTTTACCTTTACCGGAAAATTTAACAATAAATGCGCATATTTCTTCAACAAATCTTTTTGTTTCTTTTTGTATCGTCCTTATTTGCGCAGTTTCAAGAAGAGGTAAATCCACCGGAAAATATTAAATCGATAATTTTCAAAGGTGAAAAGGAAGATCAATTCCCAGTTGTTCAAATTGGAGAACCTGTTTTTTTGGAGTTTGACGATCTCTTGGCCAACGAACAGGATTACTATTATAAAATATCCCATTACGATTACGACTGGAAACAGTCTAAACTCTTAAAATCCCAATACCTAAGCGGCATAGATAACCAACGCATATTAGATTACGAAAACAGTTATTCAACGCTGGAATCCTATTCCAATTATAAATTAACCATCCCTAACAATAACGTTCGCTTAAAAGTAAGTGGTAATTATATATTGGAAATTTACAATGGCAGCAATGAACTTCAATTTTCCAGAAAATTTGTAGTCTATAAGGATTTGGTAAAAGTTGGAGGTGTGGTAAAACGCACAAGGGATTTTTCATTCCTTAATGAAAAACAAGTTGTACAGTTCAATGTGAATGCTAGCAATTTTAGACTTGTTAATCCAAAAAAAGAAGTGAAAGTGGCTATACTTCAGAATTACCATTGGCCAACAGCATTATATAATATAACCCCTCAATTTACTTTGGGTAACGAATTGGTTTACAAGTACGACCAGGAAACCAGCTTTTTTGGAAGCAATGAATATTTGAACTTTGACACCAAAGATCTCAGAGCACCCAGTTCGGCAATATCGCATATTGAAGTTGGTGAATTATATGAGCACTACCTTTTCTCTGACCGGTTTAGAGCAGACAGACCCTACACTTATTACCCTGATATAAATGGTGACTTTGTATTACGCACACTACAAGGTACCGATGTTAGTCGTGAAGCCGAATATACCAATGTACATTTTAGCCTCCCATACTCCGATGCGATCGGATTAGATAATGTTTACATTTATGGCAAACACAATAATTATGCCTTGACAGATGAAAATAAGATGCTCTATAATGAAGTTAATGGCATGATGGAAGGTACAGTTAAATTGAAACAGGGTTTTTACAACTACAAATATGTTATTCAAAGAGATGATGATCAAATAGACCTTAATACCATTTCTGGAAATTTTCATTTTACCGAAAACACCTATCTTATATTGGTTTATTATCGAAACTTCGGGGACCTATATGATAGTATTATCGGAGTGGGCTCTGCAAACTCCCAAAATATCAGCAATTAATTTATTATCATCTCTTTCATTGGTAAAATAAAGCCAAATTATTGTTTTATTCATTCAAGGTGGTTGCAAAATGATACATAAGTAAACCTAGGTGAAAAAAAATTGGTTTACCCGTGAATATTCAGGATGGTCAATTTCGAAATTACCGACTAGTCAACAGAACCAAGAAACTGACCCTTAAGGATATTTTCGACTAGTTGAAATCCACATTCTGTTGGTGTACATCAGAAAAATTTATAGTTATAACGATCATCTTGACATTAGTTTCCATTATTTGTCTTTGTTATTTATCTTGCTCATTATAAGTTTCTTGGTAAATCCAATTCTCAGATGCATATAGTGATTGGATTTTTGTTATAATTTTTTCTAATTAGCTATTTAGGTCAATGAAAAAAATATATAATCCAGGAACGCTTAAAACAGTTGTTAAATATCCCATTTCTTAATACATTTTTTTTATTTTAGCGTGCATTTCAGCAGTCCTACTTATCTCTGGAAACACGATAACATATTAGAAGGAGCATGATTACACAAGTAACGAAGGGAATTAAAATATCAGTGAAAACCAGTTTTGAGGGCACTTTCTTCAAAAATTACAAGATGCATTTCGCATTTGGCTATACCATCACCATAGAAAACCAAAGTAAGGATTCCGTTCAATTGACTTCTCGCCATTGGAGGATTTATGATTCTTTGAATGAAACCGAGATTTTAGATGGCGAAGGTGTTATTGGGAAAAAGCCGGTAATCAAACCAGGTGAGTCACATACTTATAATTCAGGATGTTTGTTAACCTCTCCAATGGGTGCTATGAAAGGCCATTATAATATGGTCAACTTCAGTTCTACAGAAAAATTCAGGGTCTATATTCCCACCTTTAAATTCAGTGCGCCTTTCGCGTTGAATTGATTTTTCATTTACCATTTATTTAGTTTTTTATCCATTCCCAATTCTGTACCTTTGGGCAGTTTTTTAATTTTAAAAATACAACTATGGGTAAAGGTTTTTTTCAAGTACCAACTGCTATTAATGAGCCAATTAAAAGTTATGCTCCCGGCAGTCCGGAAAGAAAGGAAGTATTAGATCAATACAAGGCGTATTTCAATAGTAAAGTAGATATTCCCTTCTATATAGGGAATGAGGAAGTAAAGACGGGTAACACCAGACCTATATCCCCTCCACACGATTATAAACATATTGTTGGCCACTATCATTTAGCCGAAAAAGAGCATGTAACCAAAGCGATTCAAAATGCTTTGGACTCAAGAAGTGCTTGGGCCGATCTGAGTTGGGAACAAAGGGCGGCAATTTTCTTAAAGGCCGCTGATCTCATTGCTGGACCTTATCGTGCCAAGATCAATGCCGCGACAATGATAGCACAATCGAAAACAATACACCAAGCTGAAATTGATGCCGCTTGTGAGTTTATAGATTTCCTTCGTTTTAACGTAGAGTATATGTCACAGATTTACGAGGAGCAACCAGATTCTGCTGAAGGAATTTGGAATCGTGTTGAATATCGTCCTTTAGAGGGATTCGTTTATGCCATTACCCCATTTAATTTTACGGCCATTGCAGGTAATTTACCCGCCAGTGCCGCTATGATGGGTAATGTTGTTGTATGGAAACCCAGTGACAGCCAAATATTTTCAGCGAAGGTAATAGTAGATGTTTTCAAGGAAGCCGGACTTCCTGATGGAGTAATCAATGTGATCTATGGCGATCCTGTCATGATCACCAAAACCATTTTAGATAGTCCAGATTTTGCAGGAATCCATTTTACGGGTTCTACCTATGTATTTAAAGAACTTTGGAAACAAATAGGTAATAATATTCATTCCTATAAGACATATCCAAGAATTGTTGGTGAGACCGGTGGTAAGGATTTTATCCTCGCACATCCAACGGCAAAACCACAACAGGTAGCTACAGCTATAGTGAGAGGGGCCTTTGAATTCCAAGGGCAAAAATGTAGTGCTGCTTCAAGAGTGTATTTACCAAATTCGACTTCGAAAGAAGTTTTGGAACGGGTTAAAAAGGATGTGGGTTCATTCAATAAGCCAGGCTCTCCAGAAGATATGGGCAATTTTATTACTGCGGTAATCCACGAAGGTTCCTTTGACAAGTTGGCCAAATATATAGACCAAGCCAAAGATGATAAGGACGCCGAAATTGTTGTTGGCGGAAATTATGATAAATCTAAAGGCTATTTTATAGAACCTACCGTCATATTAACCACAGATCCAAATTATACCACTATGGAAACCGAATTATTCGGTCCTGTAGTTACAGTTTATGTATATGATGATAAAGACTGGACGAAAACACTTAGTTTAATTGACAATACTTCTGAATATGCCTTGACGGGAGCTGTTTTATCTGCTGATCGTTATGCCATTGATGAGGCTACAAAAGCTTTACAAAATTGCGCAGGTAATTTTTACATCAATGACAAACCAACCGGAGCCGTTGTTGGCCAACAACCATTTGGAGGAGCGAGAGCTTCCGGAACAAACGATAAGGCGGGTTCTGCACAAAACTTGTTAAGATGGGTTTCCCCAAGATTAATCAAAGAGACCTTTGTAACTCCCGAAAATTATAGATACCCCTTTTTGGGATAAGATTTTAATATGAATTCTAAGCCTGCACTCTTTTAAGAGTGCAGGCTTTTTTATATTATTTTCAATACTGAATACTTTCTCTAAATTACCAACAAATCAAATGTAAAAAGCTCATTTTCATTGCATTAAATAATCTAAATTTGCGTTTTGTAAAATATCTATGTAAATTTAACGTTAAGTAATTGTAAATTTACGGTGACCAAAATTTGAATCACCTTAAAAAAAGCTAGTATGACTGAAGAAAAAAACAATGAAAACATCTCAATTACAAGTATGTTCACTTATCTCAATCGGGTGCAGAATTATGTAAAGAGATATGCTGAGAATTGCAGACATTCATTCAATTCAATGTTGAATTTATAGAAGGTCAACCTTTATATTTTAAAGGTAAATACACGACTTTCTTTGTCTCAAAAAAGTCTTCCGTGAAAAAATCGGAAAGGTCAAAAGACTGTGCATTTTTATAATTTTTAAGTTCTTCTGACAAATCCCCTCCCTTTAAGTAAAGAATTCCATTTCGTCTTTCGTGTTTTGATTCCTTTTTTATTTTTCCTTTTACCCAATTCACAAACGTGGGCATTGCTGCAACTGCCCTACTTACAATAAAATCAAACTGCGCATTCAATTCTTCCACACGACAATTAATTGCCGTTACATTTTGTAATTGCAGCCCTTCAACCACCTCTTCAACTACTTTGATTTTCTTTCCTATTGAATCAACCAAAACAAATTTTGACTCAGGAAACAAAATAGCCAGAGGTATACCTGGAAATCCTCCACCCGTTCCAACATCCAAAACAGCACTACGGGATTTGAATTCTTGAACTTTGGCGATACCCAATGAGTGCAAAACATGCCTCAAATACAATTCATCAATGTCTTTGCGGGAAACTACATTGATTTTAAGATTCCAATCCTTATACAGGTCTTCTAATCGTTCAAATTGTGATCTTTGATTTTCCGATAAATTGGGAAAATATTTAAATAGTATCTCAGCTTTCATCCTTATCTTTGTGCCTGCAAAAATAGTATATTCAAAAACATATTTATTCCCTATTATAGGAAGTAATCGAATAGACAAGTCTATTATTGCGTTATATTTACACAAAGTTTACATCCAATGGATACAAATACCATACGATTCTCGAGAAAGGATTCCGCCAAATTTTTTAAAACTTTAAATAAAAGAGTTAACGATTACTTCAAGGACAATCACAAAGAGAAAACCGGAGATTGGCGACTGCATTTAAAAACAATTATTATGTTCGCTCTTTTTCTCACACCTTATTTCCTGATCTTGACATTGGGTCTTCCCAACTGGGCAAATCTGCTATTGACCATTGTTATGGGTATTGGGATGGCCGGAGTTGGAATGAACGTTATGCATGATGGCAATCACGGCTCATATTCCTCAAAAAAATGGATCAATAAGATAATGGGGGGGAGTATTTATATCTTGGCAGGAAATGTATATAACTGGCAAGTTCAGCATAACGTTTTACATCATACCTATACAAATATACCTGATCATGATGAGGATTTGGAAGCAGGACGCATCTTGCGATTTTCCAAACATACCAAATGGCATAAACACCATAAATTCCAACATTTTTATTCTGTATTCCTTTATGGACTTTTAACTTTTAACTGGGCCATAACCACAGATTTTCAGCAAATGTACCGCTATATGAAAAGAAAGCTTTCCTTTGGAAAACTTCCCAACCCGGTAATAAACTGGAGTACTCTGGTAATCACCAAGTTGATTTATGCTACCATTTGGATTGTATTGCCTATGTTGATTTTGGACATTGCATGGTGGAAGATTCTTTTGGGCTTTTTCATTATGCACTATGTGGCAGGTGTAATTCTTAGTGTAGTATTTCAATTGGCACATGTGGTTGACGAAGCTGAAACACCATTGCCAGACCAAAATGGAATGATGAAAAATACTTGGGCCATTCACCAATTATTCACAACCGTGAATTTCGGAACCAAAAATCGTATTGTAAACTGGTTTACGGGAGGGCTGAACCATCAAGTGGAACATCATATATTTCCCAACATTAGTCATGTACATTACACAAATATTGCTAAAATTGTTAAACAGACGGCAAAAGAATTTAATTTGCCGTATAACGAATATAAAACTACGAGAAAAGCTATAATTTCGCACTTCAAACATTTAAAGAAATTGGGTAAAAAACCCGCATTACAGTACCTGTAAATTTACTTATTTTATGAGCAATCATTTATCCGAAAGAATTAAAGCAATGTCTACTTCGGCCACTTTGGCTATGGCCGCAAAAGCAAGGGAATTAAGAGGTCAAGGAAAAGATATTATAGGATTGAGTTTGGGTGAACCCGATTTCAATATTCCAGAATTCATCAAAGATGCTGCAAAGCAAGCAGTTGATGACAATTATAGCAGCTATTCCCCTGTTGACGGTTATGCTGATCTTAAACTGGCCATTTCCAATAAATTCAAGAGAGACAACAATTTGGATTATGGCATTAATCAAATCGTTGTTTCTACTGGTGCAAAGCAGTCCTTGGCTAATATTGCCATGATCATGTTGAACAAAGGGGATGAAGTTATCTTACCTGCACCTTATTGGGTGAGTTATAGCGATATTGTAAAACTTGCTGAAGGCGTTCCTGTTGAAGTGCCAACAAGTATTGACACTGATTTTAAAATGACACCTGCACAGCTTGAAGCTGCCATAACGCCTAATACCAAAATGCTCTGGTACAGTTCGCCATGTAACCCAAGTGGTTCAGTTTATAGCGAAGAGGAACTCAAAGGTTTGGCCGAAGTACTTAAGAACCATCCTGGTATTTTTGTAGTTTCAGATGAAATCTATGAGCATATTAACTTTAGAGGAGGCCATGTTAGTATAGCAGGAATAAACGGAATGTACGATAGAACCATAACGGTAAACGGAGTATCAAAGGCTTTTGCCATGACCGGATGGCGTATTGGTTATATTGGAGCTCCTGAATGGGTTGCCAAAGCATGCACAAAATTCCAAGGGCAAAACACCAGTGGTGCGAATGCCATTGCCCAAAGAGCTACCATTACCGCTTTGGAAGCTCCTGTGAGTAAAATACAGTTCATGATTGATGAGTTTCATAAAAGAAGGGATTTAATTCTTGGTCTCCTTAGAGAGATTGAAGGTTTTAACCTCAATGTTCCCGAGGGAGCATTTTATGTATTTCCTGATATCTCCAGTTTCTTTGGAAAAACGTTGAACGGCACTGTGATTGACAACGCTTCTGACTTTGCGCTATATCTATTGGAAAATGCAAACGTGGCTACGGTAACCGGTGAGGCATTTGGTAATCCCAATTGCATACGAATCTCTTATGCGGCTTCGGAAGAAGAATTACGGAAAGCTGTATCGAGGATAAAAGCAGTATTATAAAATTAAAAGCCCGCTAACGCGGGTTTTTAAATATCCTTCCAGAAATAGGGTGTTAGGATAATCAGTACGGTAAATAATTCTAGTCTTCCCAAGAGCATTAAAAAACCACACCACCACTTTCCGAGCAGAGGCAAATCGTTAAAATTACTCAGCGGATTAAGACTGCCCAATGCTGGACCTACATTCCCTAATGAAGAGGCGGCCCCACCAATGGCTGACTCAAAGTCAAGGCCCATAAACCCCAATACCATTGAGCCTATTATAAACGATAGCATATAAAGCACAAAAAAGGCTATGATATTGTAAACTATATGCTCTCTAACGGTTTTATTATTATACCTAACCGGAATTACTGCATTTGTATGTAAGGTTCTTTTGAACTCTAATAATCCGTTCTTGATGATAAGCAAATGACGCATCACCTTAATACCGCCGGCCGTTGAGCCAGCAGAACCCCCAAGAAAGAACAAGCTAAAAAATAAAACCGTCAAAAAGGGTGTCCAATCGCTAAAATCGGCAGAAACAAAACCTGTTGTTGTTATTATTGCTACAACCTGAAAAAGTCCATGTCTAAAGGAGCTTTCGGCCACTCCATTTACCATTGGATGATACTCAGAAACAGGGACATTGGCCTTAAAGTAAACAACCAATGCAACAACCACTGTAAAAATGGCAATGAAAATTGAATAGAACTTAAACTCTTCATCTTTTAAAACCCGCTGCACTTTCCCTTTGAAAGCAAAATAGCTCAACACAAAATTACTCCCTGCCAAAAACATAAAAAATATTACTATATATTGAATTATGGGTTGGTCGTTCCAAAAGGCCAAACTTGCATTTTTAGTAGAGAATCCACCAGTGGATAATGTGGCAAGTGAATGGTTTATCGCATCGAAAAATGACATGCCTGCCAATTTCAACAATAATGTTTCAGCGGCGGTATAACCTACATAAATGTACCAAAGTCGTTTGGCAGTATCAGTAATTCTTGGGTGTAATTTATCCGCACTAGGTCCTGGAGCTTCCGCCGCGAACAACTGCATACCTCCAATTCCTAATATTGGAAGTATGGCAATTGCCAAAACAATGATGCCCATTCCGCCAATCCAGTGTGTTAAACTTCTCCAGAGTAATATCCCCTCAGGCAATACTTCGATATCTTCCAAAATTGTTGCCCCTGTAGTTGTATAGCCCGAAATAGTCTCAAAAAAAGCATTCGTAACACTTGGAATTGTCCCTGAAAACAAATAGGGAAGCATCCCGGATAAAGACATCACTATCCACCCAAAAGTAACAATGATATACCCTTCCTTGCGCTGTACTTCTTTTTTGTGATTTCTTGTAAAGTACATTGAGCTCACACCAATGAACATCGTTGTAATCGAAGCCAAAGCAATATCCAAGGTCGCACCATCATCATAAACCCCACTCACAACCGCGGCTATAAGCATAAAAAGCCCATTAAAGAGCAAAAGAAGCCCCATTAAATGGAATATGATTTTGGAATTCAATGTCATATTACAGGAATAAGCGTTCTATTCTTGGAAGAGCCTCTGGTAAGCAACATACCACTACCCTATCCCCAGCTTGTATTTCAAAACCACCAAGGGCGATAATTCCCTTTCCGTCCCTTACTACTCCTCCGATGGTAGCCGCCCTTGGAAAATCAAGATCACGGATAATTTTTCCTGTTACCTTAGAACTTGGTTTAACCTCGAATTCAAGAATTTCGGAATTGATATTGTTAAGTCGCATTAGGGCAACAACCTCCCCCTTTCGAATATGCCGAAAAATATTGTTCGCAGCCAATAATTTTTTATTGATAAGCGTATCGATGCCAATGGAGTGTGAAAGTTGAAAATAGTCCATATTCTCAACAAGTGCGATTGTCTTTTTTATATGCTTCGATTTTGCCACCAAACAAGACATAATATTAGTTTCGGAATTACCCGTTACGGCAATAAAGGCATCCATTGATTCTAGGCTTTCTTCTTCCAACAATTCAACATTTCTACCATCACCATTGATTACCAAAGCGTTTGGAAGATCATCGGCTAAATCAAAAGCCTTTTCCTTGTTTTTTTCGATAAGCTTAACATTGAACTTCTTGGAACATAAATCCCTTGCTGTCTTAAAACCTACTTTACTGCCTCCAAGAATCATAACATTCTTGATCTCCTCCTTCTTTTTATCAGTCAACTTATATAATTCGTCAACCCCCTCCATAGTTGTTATGAAATAAACTTGATCCCCTTCCTTAAAAATCGTATCTCCACGTGGAATCACAGTGTATTGCGTACCCAATCGCTGAAGGGCAATTGGCATAAAATGAAGCTCTGGGAATATTTGGGCAGCTTCTTTGACCATTTTCCCAACAAATGGAGCCGTTTTTTGCAACGAGACACCTATCATGATCAATTTGCCACCTTCAAATTCATAAGTATCATTAAAAGCAGACTTGTTCAATAAAAGTTGGATTTCCTCAGCAGCCAATTCTTCAGGAGAAATCAATTCATCAATTCCCAATTCTGAAAAGCGAATTTTATCTTGGTTATCTATAAATTCTGTATTTGAAATCCTAGCGATCGTACGTTTGCACCCAAGCTGTTTCGCCAACATACAAAAAGTTATATTCGTTGTCTGTGAGGAGGTTACTCCAATCACCAGTTCAGAATCCTGAACCCGTGCATCCTTTAAGAGTGATATCGATGTGGCATCACCTCTTAGAACCCTAATATCCAAATGGTTATCAGCATATACCAAACTCTCTTTATCAGTATCTATCAAGGTTATGTTCTGAGATTCGTAAGAGAGTAATTTTGCCAAGTGAAATCCTACTTCACCAGCTCCGGCAATAATAATTTTCATTGATTACAAATGTTGATTTCACAGTTATAGCAACTATGGCTTAATTGACTTTGAGAAAGGAGCGTTGTTTGAGGTAATCCGCCAGTTTTACAACTCATTTAATGGAATAATTGCAGCTAATGCAGCACAAAATTACATATTTTATTTGGGTTCATCTTCAATTTACCAAGCTAAAAACCATGAGCCAATATTCTTTAAATACCAATTAAAGAAATAGCTGAATGCTAAATTGTATCTTTGCCGAAATTTTCTAAATGAGTAAAAAGGTAACTCCATATCAGGATTCGGATTTAGGGAAAAAAGAGCAAGTAACTCAAATGTTCGATAACATTTCTGGGAATTATGATGGCTTAAACCGCGTCATTTCCTTCGGAATTGATGTTAAATGGAGAAAACAGGTAGTGGCCATTTTGAAAAAGAAAAAACCAGATTTTCTATTGGATATTGCAACGGGCACTGGGGATTTAGCTATAAATCTTGTACAAACGGGGGCTGGTAAAATTGTAGGATTGGATATTTCTCCAGGTATGTTGGAAGTAGGCAAAAAGAAGGTACTTGAAAAGCATTTGGAGCAGATTATCGAGATGATTGAAGGTGACAGTGAAAATCTACCTTTTGATGATAATACATTTGATGCTGTAACCGTGGCCTTTGGTGTTCGCAATTTTGAAACCCTTGAAAAAGGGCTTACCGAGATTCGTCGGGTATTGAAGCCTACCGGTACTTTTGTGGTTTTAGAGACTTCGGTCCCTACAAAAACCCCTTTTAAACAAGGTTATTATTTTTATACCAAATATATACTCCCAAGGATAGGTAGATTATTCTCAAAAGACGATTCTGCATATGCCTATTTGAGTGAATCAGCATCGGTTTTTCCACATGGTGAGAAATTCAACAATATTTTAAGGAAAATTGGGTTTATAGATGTAGTGAATAAACCGCAAACCTTTGGGGTTGCTTCTATTTATGTTGCTACAAAATAAATCTATGAAACATTATCTTTTAGTCTTGATTGGTCTGGTATTTATGAGCCAACCAATTATTGCACAATTTAACGAGAAACCAGTCATGAATTTGGAGACTGAAGATGAACCGTTGCTCAATTGGGGTTACTTTCTTGGTTTTAACCAATATGATTTTAAGTTCGATTATAAGAACGATACCCGGGATATTCTTGTAAACAAATCTTTTGGCTTTAATGTTGGTCTCATTGGTGAACTGAGATTAAACGAGTTTTTGGATGTTCGTTTTGAACCTGGATTATTGTACAATTCACGAACCCTGGGCTTTCCTGGCTTTGAAGAGGAACAAGACGCTATAAGAGAAGTGAAATCAACATATATTAATTTTCCATTGCTTTTAAAGGCTAGTACAAGAAGATTGGGTAATTGGAAACCATTTTTAATTGGTGGAGCATCAATCTCAATGAATCTTGGGAGCAATGAATCTAGTTTGGATGACAACTCCGGCGGTACTTTTCGAATGAAAAAAATGGTCTATAACTACGAGTTGGGATTTGGTATTGACTTTTATCTTCAATACTTTAAGTTTACCCCGTCCATTAGAGGTGTATTTGCTATCAGTGATGAATTGGTTCCAGACAATGACCCTAATAGTCCTTGGACAGGAAATATTTCTGCTATGCGCACTCGAGGTCTCTTTGTGAATTTTACGTTTGAATAATAGCTTTTATTAAGGTCTCCTAATTTCATTTAGAAAAATTGCCGTAGCAGTGGCGACATTCAAACTTTCAGTTGCTTGACTGCTATACCTGCCCGTCCGAAAGGCGGGTTGTGGAATGCTTACTCTTGAATCGACCAAGTTTTCAATTTTATTTGAAATGCCATTGGATTCATTACCCATTACAAGAATCCCTTTTTTTGGTAACTCGGTTGAGTAAATGCCATCACCATCCATAAAAGTGCCATAAACAGGCAGCCCAGTTTTTGTAAGAAATTCAACCAAATCAGTATAAACAATATTAACTCTTGTAATTGAACCCATAGTGGCCTGTAGCACTTTTGGGTTAAAACAATCGACCGTATTCTTAGAACATACCAAATGTTGAATGCCAAACCAATCACAAAGCCGAATAACCGTCCCTAAATTTCCAGGATCACGAACATCATCCAAGGCCAAAATCCAATCATCTTGATCAACTTTATAAGGTTGGGGAATTTTAAAAATACCTAGAACCTTATTCGGATTTTTAAGACTACTTATTTTCTTTAAATCGGTTTCTGAAATAGTTTCGACCAATCTCCCTTCTGCTAACGGCAAATCAGGAATGGTACTAAAGATTTTATGTGGCTCAATACGGGAATTCAATAATTCTTGAACGGTCTTTACACCCTCAGCGATAAACATCCCGTATTGATTTCGGTACTTTTTTTGCTGTAAGCTTTTTATAAATTTTATTTGGCTTTTAACAACCATACAAATAATGTATTTTTGATTTCTATGAGGATAGTGTTTTGTTTTAAGAACCCCTGCGCTAAAATAAGCTTATTATTTTTTGCTATTGCACTGGCCTCTTGTAACACACTTAAAAGGGTTGAAGACAACGAATTACTACTTACTCGAAATACCATCTTTGCAGATGAAGAAAAGGTGAATGATGAGGATATTCAAAGCTTAATCGTTCAATATCCAAATAGTACCTTATTAGGTTATCCATTAAGGTTGAATCTGTACAACCTTGCTAAACAAAATCCGGATTCCTCATTTCAAAATTGGTTGTATAAAAAAGAGAAAAGAAAAGAAAGACTGGTTAAGCTATTGTCTGAAAAGCAGGTTGATAGACTTGGTGAATCGTTTATGGTCAAAGGTTTGAGTGAATGGCTTATGAACATTGGTGAGGCCCCAAGCATTATCGATACTTCAGATACTCGTAGAACTTTAGAACGTCTAAAAGCTTACTACAATAGCAAAGGGTATTTCAATAACAATACATCATTTGTAATTGATACTTTAAAAAGGGCTAAGAGAGCCGAAATCAATTATCAAATCACCTTGGGCAAGCCCTATATCATCGATTCAATAGTTGACAAAATTGCTGCAAAGGTTATAGATTCAATCTACCAATTAAATAAGGAAGAATCATTGGTCAAAGAAGGTAAACAATTTGATTTGGTCGATTTTGACAATGAACGCAAAAGACTTACATCCATATTTCGAAATTCGGGTATTCGTAAGTTCCAAGAAAGTTCAATTAACTATGCAGTTACCAGGGATTCTACCAAAGCGGGAGATGATCAAGAAATGGATATTGCACTTAATATTGATAACCTTAGGACAAGAAGTGACAATGCCATTACCACATCTGAATATAAAATTGAAAAATTCAAGGAGATTAATATCTATACCGATTTTATTCTTAGCGGTGAAGAAGATCAACACAATGTTGTTAATTACAAGGACTATAATATCTACTATAAGGATAAATTAAGATTTAGTCCAAAAACGCTGACAGATGCCATTTTCTTCGAGAAGGACAGTATTTATAGAGAATTGGATAGATCACGTACATACAGGCAAATTACCAATTTAAATGTATTTAAATATCCCTCGATAGCATTTTCAACCGACAGTCTGCAAACCAGTTTATTAACTGCTAAAATTTATTTGACAGAAAGACCCAAATATTCATTAGGTATGGAATTGGATGTTTCACATTCGAACATTCAACAGGTTGGATTGGCTTTTAGTCCATCTTTACAAGCCCGAAATCTTTTCAAAGGTGCTGAAAACTTGAGCTTAACTGGAAGACTGAATGTAGGTTCATCAAATGACCAAAGTATTACGGCAACCGACAATCGATTTTTTAACTTGCTGGAATTTGGGGCAGATATCAACTTGACTTTTCCTCGAATCTGGTTCCCTTTTTTCAATACCAGTAGGTTGATCCCAAATTATACTTTGCCCCAGACGAGACTTTCTCTGGGTACTAGTTTTCAAAAAAATATTGGTTTGGATAAAAAGACCTTTAACAGCATTTTAGGTTATAATTGGTCTCCATCTGATTTTAAAAGGAATGCTGTTGAATTGTTGAATATTCAATTTGTAAACAATGTGAATACTAACCGGTTTTTCAATGTTTATCAAAATTCATATCAGCGACTGGATGAAATAGCTAATGGTGATGATCCAGAAGATATATATGATTATGACAATCCATTGGAGTTTCCTGAACTTGCAGAAAATTTTGAACTTGAGGATGATACGATTGATCCACAGTTGATAATTCCTGCTGGGACTGCAGGTTTTACTCAAGCGATTATCAGTGGTGCAGTACCTTCTTCAACGGAGGATCTGAACGAAGTGCGAAGTATTGAGGAAAGAAGGGTTCGTTTAACTGAGAACAACCTTATTTTCGCCACCAACTATTCCTTTAGCAAAAACAACCAAAATGGTATAACCGACAATAGTTTCCATCGTTTTAGGTTTAAGGTTGAAAGTGCCGGTAATCTGCTTTCTGCCCTTTCTTATGTGTTTCCCTTCAATGAAAATAACGATGGGGATTTATTGGTGTTTTCTGTGCCTTATTCCCAATATATTAAAACCGAGTTCGATTATATCAAGTATTGGGATTTATCACGCTCCAATGTATTAGCCTTCCGGAGTTTCTTTGGTATTGCCATACCCTATGGCAACTCAGATAACATTCCTTTTGTGCGAAGTTATTTCGCAGGCGGCTCAAACGACAATAGAGCTTGGAACCCTTATTCTTTAGGCCCAGGAAGAACCGATGAAATTAATGACTTTAATGAGGCAAATTTAAAGTTAGCCCTTAATCTCGAATATCGTTTTCCAGTGGCTGGAGACATAAAAGGAGCACTTTTCGCCGATGCCGGTAATATTTGGAATGTCTTTGATAGTGAGGATGATCCCGATAAGACTTTTAGTGGTCTGGATTCTCTATCCGACATTGCCTTAGGTACAGGTTTTGGTATCAGATATGATTTTACCTATTTCTTGATAAGAGTCGACCTTGGTTTCAAAACGTACAACCCGGCAGAAGAAATTTCGCAAAGATGGTTCAGGGATTATAACTTTGCTAATTCAGTATTACAAATTGGTATAAACTATCCCTTTTAAAGTTCAAGTACAAATTCAGATCTAAAAACAAACCGGATTATATACTTTAAATAGCTGTTTGAATGATCAAAAGATATATTTAAAAATACCTAGGGCTTAATAACGCTCGTCACTCACAACTTCCTGTTTTTCCTAAACAAAGTCATGTGGCCAAATATGAATGAAAAAAGCATCTGCAGTTTTCTTTTCTTTTTGTGCTTGGGCTTGAACTTGTACTAGTATAATTTTATTACTTTTGTGCTTCACTTTTTAAGAAACCAAAAGACCTAAAAAATTATGGCTCATAATATCAAACCAGGTGTAGCCACCGGTGATCAAGTTCAGGAAATTTTCAATTATGCAAAAGAAAAAGGATTCGCATTACCCGCGGCTAATGTTATTGGATCTGACACCATTAATGGGGTGTTGGAAACAGCTGCTTCTTTAAATGCGCCCGTTATTTTGCAGTTTTCCAATGGTGGAGCTCAGTTCAATGCAGGTAAGGGCTTGTCAAATGAGGGGCAAAATGCTGCTATTCAAGGTGCCGTTGCTGGTGCAAAACATGTACATCAATTAGCCGAAGCATATGGGGCAACTGTTATTCTTCATACGGACCACTGTGCAAAAAAATTACTGCCTTGGATAGACGGACTCCTTGATGCAAGTGAAAAACACTATGCCGAAACAGGAAAATCACTGTACAGCTCGCACATGATTGACCTTTCAGAAGAACCTATTGAAGAAAATATTGAGATCTGCAAAGGGTATCTTGAAAGAATGAGCAAGATGGACATGACCTTGGAGATAGAGTTGGGCATAACGGGTGGTGAGGAAGATGGCGTGGATAACACTGATGTGGATGATTCAAAATTATATACCCAGCCAGAAGAAGTTGCATATGCCTATGAAGAGCTTTCAAAAATAAGCCCAAGATTTACCATTGCAGCAGCTTTTGGTAACGTTCATGGGGTTTATAAGCCTGGAAATGTAAAATTGACTCCTAAAATATTACGAAATTCTCAAGATTACATTTCAAAAAAATATAAGGTGGAGCACAACCATATTGATTTTGTTTTTCACGGTGGTTCAGGATCCACGGTTGAGGAAATTAGGGAAGCAATAGGCTATGGCGTCGTCAAGATGAACATTGATACCGATTTGCAATATGCTTTCTTGGCTGGGGTTAGGGATTATGTTCAGGATAAAAAAGATTATCTTCAGTCTCAAATTGGTAACCCAAATGGTCCTGATGAGCCAAATAAAAAATATTATGACCCAAGAGTTTGGTTACGTGAAGGTGAAAAAACCTTCATTGAACGTTTGAAAAAAGCGTTCGACGATCTTAATAATGTTAATACTCTATAAGAAGTAGTTTAACTCAATATGGAAGATATGTCGTTGTGGTTTAGGAGAAAAGAAAAGGGTATTCAAACAGCTACCGAACAAAAGAAGGATACTCCAAAAGGTCTTTGGTACAAATCCCCTACTGGTAAGATTGTTGAATCGGAGGAATTAGCGAAGAACTTTTATGTAAGTCCAGAAGATGACTATCATGTTCGTATTGGTAGCAAGGAATATTTTGAAATTCTTTTCGACGACAATAAGTTTACCGAGTTAGATCCAAAATTATACTCGAAAGACCCACTTAAATTTACCGATACCAAGAAGTATACAGACCGTTTAAAAGCTGCCCAAAAGAGAACAGGGCTAAAGGATGCGGTGAAGACTGCAATTGGAAAATCAAATGGTAAGGATTTGGTTGTTGCCTGTATGGATTTCCGTTTTATTGGTGGTTCAATGGGAAGTGTAGTTGGTGAGAAAATCGCAAGAGCTATCGACCATGCCATTAAAGAAAAGGTTCCATTTGTAATGATATCGAAATCCGGTGGTGCTAGAATGATGGAAGCCGCTTTATCTTTAATGCAATTGGCAAAAACATCTGCGAAATTGGCCCAGTTGGCCGAAGCTAAACTGCCATATATCTCTCTGTGTACAGATCCAACCACAGGAGGCACTACCGCTTCCTATGCGATGTTGGGAGATATAAATATTTCTGAACCCGGAGCATTGATTGGCTTTGCCGGACCTCGCGTGGTAAAAGAAGCAACGGGTAAGGAATTACCAAAAGGATTTCAAACATCGGAATTTGTTCAAGAACACGGGTTTTTAGATTTCATTACACATAGAAAGGATTTAAAGAAAAAGATTAATCTCTATATCGATCTGATCCAAAACAATCCAATTCGAAAATAAAAAAAGCCCTGATCATAACATCAGGGCTTTTTTATTCATAACAATTCTACTTGATAAACCTCCTTAAGAATATTTCTTCGGATTCACCATTCGGGTGGGTAAGTATACCTTTGGCATCGCAACTTCCATCACCAAAATCCAAACTTGCGGTAGCGTCATTCCGAGTAATTTCAAGAATTCCACTAACTATGAACCTACAGGACAATTCTCTTCGTAAAGGTACTATCGTTTCTTTAATAAAAACGTTACCTAATTTACCTGTATAGGTCCCTTTTCCTGAAATCAAGAAAACATTATCTCCCCAAAAACCGGAACCATATCCTTCAATCCATTCACGGGTTCTATTCCCAGTAAAACTGGCAGTAGTACCATCGGGCCATTCTCCACTGAAATTAGATTCCGCATCGGACTGTGGGTTACCACTTTCATTACTTCGGGTTCTTACTACAGAGGCACTACCTTCAACCGCAACACCATTAAAGGTGAAGTTCTCCAAAGACATACTCAGTGTTTTTGTCGCCAAATCCATATCCTTTAAATAACTAAGGTATATGATTCCGCTAAGCACATTACCATTCGGTAGCTCGCAACCCTCGCCAAAATCTATAGTCTTCTCTTTGCTGGTGCTGGTCAAAACAGTGGTAATCGTAACACAATCAGGTAAATAATCTGAAATATAACTGGCCTTTGAGGTAACCATGATTTCATCAGTAGCATAAACCTCTTCTCCGATATTAATAACATCTTCGGCAATCAAATCAGTTTCATCACTTACTTTTAACTCTGCTACGGTAAAAGTTCCTTCCTCAGAAATATCCTGGGAATCATCTTTGTCACAGGATGCCAATACTAAAATTGCCATAAGCAATGATCCTGTGAAGTTCATTTTTTTGAGACTTCTTTTCATAATAACATTTTTTTAACATTCTCTTCTTTGACCACTGAAAGAACAAAAGGTTTAATATTGTTTTAAAAAAAGAATACCTTGCAGCCCGAAACAAAAAATATTCTTATCTTTGCGCCCTGATTGAAAATCAATCAAATACATAAAAATCATTAAACAAATATTGGAATGTATTTAACCAAAGAGATTAAGGCCAAGATTTTTAAGAAACACGGCGGAAAAGAAGAGAACACAGGTTCCACGGAAGGGCAAGTTGCTTTGTTCACGCATCGCATTAACCATTTAACAGGGCACCTTAAGAATAATCACAAAGATTATAACACCGAACGTTCTCTAGTAAGACTGGTTGGTAAAAGAAGAAGTCTTTTAGATTACTTGAAAAAGAAGGATATTGTCAAATATCGTGAGCTCATCAAGGAATTGAATATTAGAAAATAAGAAATAAGGGGAAGCTGGGCTTCCCCTTTTTAATATACTCCTAAGTCCAGGATCCAAAAAAGGGCAAATTCAAAAAGCTGCACACAGTTTTTCATTGGTCAACACACAACAACACAACACAGTCCGACCAGTAAGAATGGCGGAAAGACCATTGTTTAATAAACCTGAAGAAATCAGGTTTTAAATCGAATTTATGATTCCAAAAGTATTTAAAGAGGTCATTGACCTTGGTGACGGTAGGGAAATTTCTATCGAAACCGGAAAATTGGCAAAACAGGCCCATGGTTCTGTTGTTGTACAATCAGGAAAATGTATGTTATTATGTACAGTAGTTTCCAATTACAAGCAAGCTGACCTTGATTTTTTACCATTAACGGTAGATTATAGAGAAAAATTTGCCGCATCGGGTCGTTATCCAGGCGGATTCTTCAAAAGAGAAGCCAGACCAAGTGATGGTGAAGTTTTGACCATGAGATTAGTGGATCGAGTTTTACGTCCTCTTTTCCCAAAAGATTATCATTCTGAGACACAGGTTATGATTCAATTAATGTCTCATGATGAGGATGTGATGCCAGAAGCTATGGCAGGACTGGCAGCGTCTGCGGCTATTCAATTGTCTGACTTTCCGTTCGAATGTGCCATTTCTGAAGCCAGAGTAGGCCGTGTCAATGGAGAATTCATTATCAACCCAACCAGATCGCAATTAGCGGAAAGCGACATCGAAATGATGATAGGGGCTTCTGCCGATTCCGTGATGATGGTAGAAGGTGAAATGAAAGAAATCAGTGAAGAGGAAATGGTGGAAGCCATAAAGTTTGCTCACGATCACATAAAAATACAATGTGCGGCCCAACTTAAGCTTGCTGAAGCCGTTGGTCGCAAAGAAGTACGTGAGTACGAAACTGAAAGAGAAGATGAGGATTTAGCCAAAAAAATACATGATATGGCATATGATAAGGTTTATGCAGTTGCAAAGGCCGGTTCAGCCAAGCATGAGCGTAGTGCTTCATTTCAAGAAATCAAAGATGAAATAAAGGCCACTTTTTCAGAAGAGGAACTCGAGGATTATGGCGATTTGGTTTCAAAATACTATTCCAAAGCGGAAAAAGCCGCAGTACGTGAATTAACCTTGAATGAAGGTTTGCGTTTAGATGGACGTAAAACCGATGAGATTAGACCTATATGGTGTGAAGTGGATTATTTACCTTCCACCCATGGTTCTGCAATTTTCACAAGAGGAGAAACCCAAGCCTTGGCAACCGTTACTTTAGGAACTTCTAGGGAAGCGAACAAAATAGATATGCCATCATATGAAGGCGAAGAGACATTCTACCTGCATTATAACTTCCCTCCATTCTGTACTGGAGAGGCAAGACCTATTCGTGGAACTTCAAGAAGAGAGGTTGGTCACGGTAACTTGGCGCAACGTGCCTTAAAAGGAATGGTCCCTGAAGATTGCCCATACACTGTTCGTATAGTTTCTGAAGTATTGGAATCTAACGGTTCTTCTTCAATGGCAACGGTCTGTAGTGGTACAATGGCCTTGATGGATGCCGGAGTTCAAATGACCAAACCTGTTTCTGGTATCGCTATGGGATTAATTTCCGACGGTGATTCAGGTAAATATGCAGTACTATCAGATATTTTGGGTGATGAAGATCACTTAGGTGATATGGACTTCAAAGTTACCGGTACAGCTGATGGAATTACCGCCTGTCAAATGGACATAAAAGTAAAAGGATTGTCTTATGAAATTCTTGTCAATGCTTTAAAACAAGCACAAACAGGTCGTTTACATATCTTAGGAAAACTAACGGAAACTATTGCTGCACCAAATGCCGATGTTAAAGCACATGCTCCTAAAATGGTAACGCGTACGATACCTAACGAGTTTATTGGCGCCTTAATCGGACCAGGGGGGAAAGTAATTCAAGAATTACAGAAAGAGACAGGATGTACTATCGTTATTAATGAAGATCCTGTTACAGAAGAAGGCATTGTAGAAATTCTAGGTACAAGCCCTGAAGGTATAGATGCTGTATTGGCTAAAATAGATTCACTGATGTTTAAGCCAGAGGTTGGTAGTGTTTATGAAGTTAAAGTTATAAAGATGTTGGATTTTGGAGCTGTTGTGGAGTACACGGAAGCACCAGGAAACGAGGTCTTACTTCATGTATCTGAATTGGCCTGGGAACGAACAGAAAAAGTTAGTGATGTGGTTAATATGGGTGATGTATTCGATGTGAAATACTTTGGTACCGATCCAAGAACACGTAAAGAGAAGGTTTCTAAAAAGGCATTATTGCCAAAACCGGAAGGGTATAAAGAAAGACCTCCAAGAAGCAATGATCGTAATCGTGGAAGGGATGATAGACGAGGAAGGGATAATAGAGACAGAAAACCCAGAAGAGACTAGTTTCAAAGTCTTATAAATTATAAGTCCCAACCTAACCGTTGGGACTTTTTTTTACCCAAAACACAATTAATCCTTCTAGATTGTAACATTTTGATCTTTTTTACGTATAAGTATATGCAGTCTATGCAACTTGAACTTAAACACAGTAGATGAGACAGCTTAAGATTACAAAACAGGTTACCAATAGGGAAACCGCATCTTTGGACAAGTACTTGCAAGAAATTGGCAAAGTAGACTTGATTACTGCAGATGAAGAAGTAGAATTGGCACAACGCATCAAGGCAGGCGACCAGATCGCTCTTGAAAAACTTACAAAGGCCAATCTTCGATTCGTGGTATCGGTTGCCAAACAGTACCAAAACCAAGGACTTACTCTGCCAGACTTGATCAATGAAGGAAACTTGGGATTGATTAAAGCGGCACAACGTTTTGACGAAACAAGAGGTTTTAAGTTTATTTCTTATGCCGTATGGTGGATTCGTCAATCTATATTACAAGCATTAGCAGAGCAATCACGTATTGTTCGTTTGCCTTTGAACAAGATTGGATCTATTAACAAAATAAACAAGACCTTTGCCTTTTTGGAGCAAGCGCATGAAAGAATGCCTTCTGCTGAGGAAATTGCGAAAGAATTGGATATGACCGTCGAGGATGTTAAACAATCCTTGAAAAATTCAGGTCGCCATGTATCTATGGATGCTCCTTTAATCGCTGGTGAAGATTCAAACCTTTACGATGTACTTCGTAGTGGTGAATCTCCTAACCCTGATAGGGAATTATTGCACGAATCTTTAAGAACTGAGATTGAGCGTGCATTGGAGACCTTGACGCCAAGAGAAGCAGACGTTATTCGTTTGTACTTTGGTTTGGCAGGCCAGCATTCAATGACCCTAGAGGAAATTGGTGAGACTTTTGACCTTACCAGGGAAAGAGTTCGACAAATCAAGGAAAAGGCTATAAGAAGGTTAAAACATACTTCTAGAAGTAAAATATTGAAGACATATCTTGGTTAAATCCAAGACACAAATTAAATGTTAAATATTCTTAATATTGGAAAATTGGCATATATATTGTAATTTGTGAAACATAACAACAGTTTATCATGACTGTTCGTTTTTTGATTGATGAATAAACTCCGGCTGATTACCGGAGTTTTTCATTTTATATGTTTTGGTAAGAAATACATAGCGTAAATTTAAAGTAAGAATTCGTCGGAATAATTATAGTTCATGAATAGTATACAACCTAACAATCCATTGCACGGAATTAAACTTGCTGACATACTTGAACATCTGGTCAAAGTTTATAGCTGGGAGGAATTGGCTGCTAAAATCAACATCAATTGTTTTAAAAGCAATCCGTCAATAAAGTCAAGTCTTAAATTTTTACGGAGAACGCCTTGGGCGAGAGAAAAAGTAGAACAATTATATCTTAAATCAATTAATAACGATGCCTCTTAATATTGTTCTTTTTGAACCTGAAATTCCTAATAATACAGGGAATATTGGACGATTGGCTTTAGCCTCTGGTTCAAATCTGCATCTGGTCAAACCCTTTGGTTTTGAATTGGACGACAAACGGTTAAAACGCGCAGGATTGGATTATTGGCCGCACATTTCTCTTTTTATTTATGAAAACATTGAAGAATTTTATAAAAAACATAAAGGAAAGAACATCGTCTATTTTTCAAGCCATGGCGAGAAAGACCATTGGTCTATAGCATACAAAGATGATTTGTTTCTGGTCTTTGGAAAGGAATCTGTTGGTCTACCAAAAGGAATCATAGATACCAATAGGGACAAACTTTACAAAATCCCCTTGTATAGTTCTCATATTAGAAGTTTGAATTTGGCTAACGCCGTTAGTATAGCCGTTTATGAAGGCCTAAAGCATATCTGATATTGGTGTATTCTTAAATTTCACTCAAGTTCATAGTAAAATGCATCTCTTAAAACTTCCAAACTTTTTGGTACTGCAATATTGGGGTCTTCCTTACCCTCAAATTCAAGGGATATATAACCCTTATAATTATATTCTCGCATCATTTCACCAATCTTAGGATAATCAATATCCAACGTATACCATTTTCCTCCTCCATAATAGGTTTTTGCCTGTACTAAATATGTTTGGGGAGCCAACAATCTCATTTGCTTCTCTCTATTCTCTAAAAAGTTTCCTGTATCTAGAGTAACTTGTAACCAAGGGTTGTTTATTGTATCAACGATGCGTTTTACTCCTTCAGCCGTACGACCCAATCCCCAGTGATTTTCCAATCCTAATACTACACCACACTTTTCAGCTACTGGAAGGCACTTTTCGATGGAATCAATGACCCAGCCATAGCCATCTTCTTCGGTATAACCTTCAATAGCGGGTTCTATTCCTTTGTTCGCCATTAAGGCATCAAAGGATTCGGAGGTTCCCCAGCGACCTGTATTCAATCGCATCGTTGGGATACCCAATTTGTAAGCAAGTTCTATTTGGTGTATGGTCTTAGCTATGTTTTCATCCCTATATGCTTTTTTGGGATTCAAATATCCTTGATGCGTTGAAAAACCCATTAAATCAAGACCTGCATGAAAAGCTTGCTTTTTTAACTTTTGCAAATACCCATTTTCCTCAGAAGACATTTGAACCAACAATAACTCAATACCATCAAAGCCCATTGCTGCGGCTTTGTCAATGCAATACTCCATGGGCACATCTTCTTTTGGTCCCTCAAACTGCCAAAAAGAATAAGAAGAAACCCCTATAGGGTTGTGCTTTATCTTTCTTATAGGTTTTGTCGAATTGTCAAACAATTCGGAATTATCATTAAGAGTATTTCCCATAGCTACCGAACCTATACTAAGAGCAGCTGCACCATTGATAAATTTACGCCTATCCATACCAAAATTATTTATACTAAAGATAGGTAATTAAGGGCTCATTAAAACCTAAGACCGCAAATGGGTAAACACTTAATTTTCATGTACGCTATGTACGTTCTACAATTGTTTATCTTTATAACTTAACCAAATTCGTTGAGATGAAAATAGCCAAGACCATTACCATTCTTTTAGCATTACTATCTTTTGGTTGTAATACAGAAAATTCAAAAGACGAAGCTGAAAAACCAATTGAATTTGACCTTCCTGAAAATTTTGTGCTTGAGGAACTTTACAAACCAAGTAAAAATAAGCAGGGTTCGTGGGTGGCATTGGCAAAAGGTCCCAACAATATCATTTTCGCCTGTGATCAATATGGTAAAATATACCACTTTAAGGCTCCGGAAATTGGCTCAATATTAAACTCAGAAGATGTTATGCCATTAGATTTGGAAATTGGCGAGGCACATGGTCTTTTATGGGCCTTTAATAGTCTATATGTTGCTGTAAACAAGGGTTGGTCGGATGAAATACCCGATGAAGAAGAAAATGGTAGTGGGGTATATCGCATTACAGACACTGATAATGATGGTGAATTGGATAAGGCTGAAATGCTATTAAAACTTAGTGGCGCTGGTGAACATGGCCCCCACAGCTTGGTGCTGTCACCTGACGAAAAAGAAATATATTTTATAGCAGGGAATCACACCTTGATTCCTGAAACGCTCCATAGAAATAGTAGACTTCCTACCAATTGGCGGGAAGATAATTTGTTTACCCCTTATTTAGATGCGCGTGGCCATGCCAATGATATCAAAGCACCTGGAGGCTGGATTGCCAAATTCAAACCTGAAGGAACGGATTGGGAGCTTATTTCCGCTGGATATCGAAATCCCTTTGACATGGCGTTTAACCAAGATGGTGAATTGTTTGCTTATGACGCCGATATGGAATGGGATATAGGAATGCCATGGTATAGACCAACGCGAATTTGTCATGTAACCAGTGGAAGTGAATATGGTTGGCGTACAGGGTCTGGTAAATGGCCTGAATACTACGGGGATGCGCTTCCGGCTGTCCATAATTTGGAACAAGGATCACCTACCGCTGTGCTCTCAGGCGCTAACCTTAATTTCCCTTCAAAATTTAGGAATGGATTATTTATTATGGATTGGAGTTTTGGCACTATCTATTTTGCCGACTTAAAAGCTAAAGCAAGCAGTTATTCAGCAGAAAGAATAGAGTTTCTGTCTGGCACTCCCCTACCCCTGACCGATATGATAGCTGGTGCGGATGGCAATCTTTATTTTGCCACCGGAGGTCGTAGAATAAATTCCCATTTATTTAGACTAAGGTATGTTGGGCCAGATTCCCAAAGTGCACAGAATGATGTTGATAGTAATGCCAAAGAATTGCGAAGGTTAAGGCAGAGTTTGGAAAAATCTCATGTAGAACAGTCAGAAGAAGCGATTCCATTGGCTTGGCAAAACCTTGGTCATGAAGATCGTTTCATCCGATATGCCGCACGAATTGCATTGGAACATCTACCCACGGAAAAATGGATAAATAAATTTTTAACTGAAAAAGACCCACAAAAAATCATTGAAGCCAGTATAGCATTGGCTAGACTGGATGATTCCAAACTTCAATCAAAGATTCTGAAGAAATTAAATGCAATTTCGTTGGAATCACAATCGGCACAACAACAATTGAATATGTTACGTGCCTATGAATTACTTTTTATCAGGATGGGTGAACCCAATGCCACAGACAAAAAGGTAACGGCAAAAAAATTAAAATCCCACTTCCTACATGCAAGCAATGAAATGAACCGTGAGTTGGGTCAACTGCTTCTTTTCTTGGATGCCGAGGGAATAACCCAAGAATTGGTAGCACTCCTTGAAAAGCATACCAAAGAAGGTACCACGCTTACAAAGGAATTTTTATCTGAGGAAATTACAGAACGCAGTGAACAATATGGACCTTTAATCCGTGAAATCCTTGCTAAGATGCCCCCTAGTGAGGCCATTTATTACGGCGTACTCCTTAGTCATGCAGAATCTGGTTGGACCAAAGAAGCGCGAGAGAAATACTTTCAATGGTTTTACGATGTGCTCAACTCAAAAGGTGGATTAAGCTTTAAGCCCGGTATGGAGAATATTCGCCTAGCCGCAATGAAAAATGTACCCGAAGATCAAAAAGAATACTTTCAAGAGCTTTCAGGAGTTTATTCCCCATCGACAGCAATTGCCGATTTACCCCAGCCCAAAGGGCCAGGGAAACAATATCAGGGTAGTGAAATAGGCGGTTTGATCTGGGGTAGCGAGCTGGCCGATTATAAGACCGATTTCAACAAAGGGGAACGTGCATATAAAGCGGGCATGTGCATTCTATGTCACAGAATACGTGGTGACGGAGGTGCGGTTGGTTCAGACTTGACGCAAATCGCAGAGAAGTTTGGAAGGTATGATCTAATATTCGCTATTTATAGCCCTAATGATGAAATATCAGACCAATATGCCAATACGTTATTTCATCTAAATGACAATAAAAAGATTTCTGGCCGAATTAAATCTGAAGATGATGAGGTGGTCGTACTAATGCCCAATCCTTTCAATGAAACCTATACGACAGAAATATCCAAATCGAATATCCAAAAAAGAGAAATCTCACCTTTATCCCCAATGCCTTCAGGTCTTTTAAATCGAATGAATCCAGAAGAGATCAAAGACCTGTTTGTATATCTGGAAGCTGGTGGTGACCCTGACCATAAAATTTATAAAGACAACTAATATGAATAAGTTACTGCTAGTTGTAATCTTTATCGCCTTTGGATGTAAAGAGGTTAAAAAAGAGATTTCAGTAGAGAAAGTACTTCAGCAGTTCATCACTCCCTTAGGTAAGGAATTTATCATCCCAGAGCCGACTGGAAAGATGTTAGAACTATTTGAAAAGGCAAAAAAGGACTTTGAAGACAACCCTAACGATCTTGACAATATTATATGGTATGGTCGAAGAACCGCGTATTTGGGGCAATATGAAAAGGCGATTGAAATATATTCGGACGGGATTGAGAAATTTCCAACAGAGTCAAGACTCTACAGACATAGAGGTCATCGTTATATCTCGTTAAGGAAGTATGATAACGCTATTGAAGACCTAAAAATGGCAAGTGAACTTATTGAAGGTAAAAAAAATGAAATGGAAGCTGATGGTCTACCTAATGCCATGAACATCCCAGTAAGTTCACAACATGGCAATATATGGTATCATTTAGGTTTGGCCTACTATTTAGTACATGATTACGAAAAGGCATTTGATGCATATCTAAAGTGTCGGGAATCTGGAAATAATGATGATAATATAGTTTCGAGTACACACTGGCTCTATATGATTCAACGAAGAATGGACAATCTTGATTTGGCCAATGAAATACTTGCCCCGATTACCACCGAAGCGAATATCATCGAAAATCAAAGTTATCATGAGCTGTGCAAATTTTACAAAGGATTGATTCCTTTGGATTCTTTAATCAATACAGAAAAAGGAAGTCCATCTTCAGATGCTGTGCTTTACGGACTTGCGAATTGGCATTTCTATAATAATGACAAACCTAAGGCTAACGAAATGATGCAAGAAATGATGGAAAGTAAAGCATGGAGTTCTTTTGGATACTTAGCAGCAGAAAGTGATATTATTGAATATTTTAATGGTAAATAAGCTAATAAAATGCAAAAAAGACTGTTTGTTGGATGTATTTTGCTTTTCACACTGTTTCATTCCAGATCTCAAAAAGCCATAGTAATTCCTGAAAACGCAACTAAGATTCTTTTTTTAGGAAACAGCATTACCTATTCAGGACAATACATATCCTACCTTGAAACATTTTTGATGCTTCAACATCCCAAACGAAAACTGGACTTCATCAATCTGGGTCTACCCAGTGAAACGGTTTCTGGGCTTTCTGAGCTTAATCATGCCCAAGGCAAGTTTCCGCGGCCAGATTTGAAAGAACGTCTTCATAGGGTTCTGTCAAAGGTTAAACCTGATTTGGTGTTTGCGAACTATGGGATCAATGATGGTATTTACCTTCCCTATGACGATGAGCGTTTTCAAAAATTCAAAGACGGAATACTTTGGATGCATAATGAAATTGTAAAAACTGGAGTAGATATTATTCATTTAACACCTCCAGTTTATGACGGCTCAAATGCTAATACTTATGACAATGTAATGGATATTTATTCACATTGGTTGCTTAGTAGACGTAACACCGATGAATGGAAGATTATTGATATCCACTCCCCCATGAAAAGACAATTGCACGAACAACGCCTTCAAAACCCAAAATTCACCTTTGCGCCTGATGGAGTCCACCCAAACAAAAAGGGACATTGGGTAATGGCCCAGCAAGTGCTTATAAGCCTCGGGGAAAATAAGGTGGCAGATTTTAATACTATCGAGAAGGCAATGGCTTCATTCGAAAATGGAAAGCAGGTGTTGGAAATAGTTGAAAAAAAGCAGGCCTTCACGAAAGATGCGTGGCTTACAACTACAGGGCACAAACGACCTGGGATGTCACAGGGTATGTCAATGGAAGATGCACAGCAAAAATCAAGGCAATTAGAAAAGCAACTTCACAAGTTACTAAATCCTTAGAACCACTTTTCAAAGTCTTTTTCATATTTCATTTTCATTCTAATAAATATTGTCATTTCATTACCTTTGCCATTAAATTCATACTACCTAAAGAATGAGTAAAGTTAAAATAGCACCATCGCTACTCGCAGCTGATTTCGGCAATTTGCAGCGTGATGTTGAATTGGTAAATCAAAGTGAGGCCGATTGGCATCATATTGATATTATGGACGGGGTTTTTGTGCCTAATATTTCTTATGGGATGCCCGTAGTAAAGTCCATTCAACAACATGCAACAAAACCTCTGGATGTTCATTTAATGATTGTAGATCCCAATCGATACATCAAAGCTTTTGCCGATTTGGGAGCAACTGTTTTAAGCGTACATTATGAAGCTTGCAATCATCTTCATCGATCACTACAGGCAATAAAAGCTGAAGGAATGAAAGCTGGTGTTGCCATTAATCCCCATACGAATATTAGTTTATTGGAAGACACCATAAAGGAAATTGATTTGGTTTGTTTGATGAGTGTCAATCCAGGATTCGGCGGGCAGTCTTTTATTGAAAACACCTACGAAAAAGTAAGGTCACTTAAAGAACTGATCAACAATAAAGGGTCAAAAACATTGATAGAGATTGATGGTGGTGTAACTTCAAAAAATGCAAAAGCATTGGTTGAGGCAGGAGCAGATGTTTTAGTGGCTGGTAGTTTTGTCTTCAAAAATGAGAATCCCACACAAACAATTCAGGAATTAAAAGAGATTGCAGGATAATGAATCAATTTGATATTGTCATTGTTGGTGGTGGGCCTATCGGAATCGCTTGTGGATTGGAGGCTAAGAAAAATGGTCTTACGTATGTAATTATCGAAAAAGGGCCTATTGTGAACTCGCTTTTCAACTATCCGATAAACATGCAATTCTTCTCCTCTTCAGATTTGTTGGAGATAGATAATATACCCTTTATTAGTAAAGAGGCCAAACCCAAAAGAAATGAAGCGCTGGAATACTATCGTAGGATTGTGACCAGTAACGATTTGAATATCAATCTTTTTGAAAAGGTTGAAAATGTTCAAAAAGTCCAAGATGTTTTCAAAGTGGTTACTGATAAAAATCAATATACAACCAAAAATGTAATAGTTGCAACCGGTTTCTACGATTTACCAAACTTAATTGATATTCCTGGTGAAGACTTGGATAAGGTTTCGCATTATTACAAAGATCCCCATTTTTATGCCAGCCAAAAGTTGGCAGTAATCGGCGGTAGTAATTCAGCCATCGATGCAGCACTTGAATGTTATAGAAAGGGTGCGGAAGTGACCTTGATAATTCGTGAACCTGAAGTTGGGAGACGTGTTAAATATTGGGTACGACCTGATATCGTAAATCGTATAAAAGAAGGTAGTATTAAAGCATATTTCAACGCTAATGTCAAGGAGATTCATCCATTTAAAATAGTGGTAGATACCCCTGAAGGTACAATTGAACTTGAAAATGATTTTGTACTTGCCCTAACAGGTTACAAACCCAATTTTGCTTTCCTAGAAAAACTGGGAATACATTTATCGGATGACGATAAAAGACTACCGCAGTACAATCAGGAAACTATGGAAACCAATGTAGATGGTCTGTATTTGGCCGGTGTCATTTGTGGTGGAATGGAAACCCACAAATGGTTTATTGAAAATTCCCGTATTCATGCACCTTTGATAATCAATTCCATTGTAACCAAAAAAATGGTTTAGTATATTTTAGGCAATTGTCGTCTGAAGTAAAAATTGAATTTCAGAATTAGCCGCTTATTTTTCCTAAAGTGCCTCACTGTACCTAAAATATTGTACGAAGTCGGATTTAATTCAAAATCCTCGTTCAATACAGTGTTTAAAAAATATACCAAACTAACACCTA
>JAAETN010000703.1 GCA_024228355.1 Maribacter sp.
CTAGTCTTACTTTTTACAATAGGCGGAAATGCACAGTTCAAAAAAGTAGATAAATACAAGGTAAGTAATGGAACAATTATATCTGCAGGGGATACTTTTGAACTTGGCCATGGAAGTGGTCAAAATGAAAATTACCTTTATATTACAATGAAGCCGGTTATTACAGATGCTACCGTCTATCAAGTGGAGAAAGGCCTTGAAGGTAGAAAATTCCAAGTAGAACTGATACGCCAATTGAAGAATCCCATTGGTGGCCTTACAGGAGCAACGATTATTTTTAAGATTGGTAAGACAAGATATTTAATAGATATCGAGAACGCCATAAGGACAAAAGAGCTGATTTTTTTGTAATTATGCCAAAAATCCCAAAAAGCTTAGCGTTATTGGGCTATTAAAGTTGTTTATTTGAGCAGCCTAAACCTTTCCTTTAATTTCTCCATAATCCTATCGACAACCTCTTCGGGAACTTCCAATATTTCTGAGATATCGTGAATACTTCGATTACCAAAAGCATAAAGTCCTAAAACAGATTTACTTCTTATTGGAATGTAATTATATAATGCGCCAAAAATGGTTCTACGCTCCATAGAAGGCAATAGCGTATCGCTCATATCCAACTTTTTGATCAATTGCTGTTCCAAGGTTCTATCCAATATTACATTGGTAGGTCTTTGCCTTGGTTGTTTATAGGAAATATCATCCAATTCGGTATTAAGAATCAAATCCCCATCAGCCTGAGTAGTAAACTTTTCGTCCAAGGCATCAAGCTCTTGTTGCAACATCTTCTCTGTAGGTAAGTAATCAGGGGTTTCTTGTTCAATTATCTTTTTCTCCTCGATTTTTTGAACTGCTTTCGAGAATAATATGATCTTTAGTCTTTCTTCATCCTTGATATCTGTAAAATCCTTAAAAACTTCAAGATAAATTTCATCCAAAATACCTTCTGCACAATAAAAACCCCTGTCAATGGCACCTTGACCTTCAGCCGCCATTAGACTTCTTGTTGCGAACTTTTTTAAATCGGGTACCAATGAAGATATTTTATTGTAAAACTGTTCAAAATCGTTCTCCTCTTTATGCCTATATAATTGTTTAACTAACATACTATTTGATTTTTGATATTATCAATCCTTTTTCAGAAAGTTAAATCTAAGGTCAAAATCAATCGATAAAAATGATAAATATCAGTCATAGAAAAAATCATTCTCCATAAATGAATCAATCTTTAAGAAAATACTGACTGACCTACATCATTTCAAAAGCAAATACTACCCTTTATTTTTGCCCTCAAATGAATGTTTAACCTAAAAAAAATATTATGTCACTAGTAAAATTTAAAAAAAGAAGACCATTCGGTAATCTTGTTACCTCTGATTTTTTTGATATGGAGGATTTCTTTGATAACCGATTTTGGAACCAAGGATTATTAAATGATAGTTTTTGGACTGGAAGAAAAGGGGAACCCGCCCTAAATATTAAGGAAAATGATGCTAATTTTGAAATTGAATTGGCTGCACCTGGCTTTGCCAAAAAAGATTTTAAAATTACCATCGAGGATGGCTACCTAAATATCTCTGCAGAAAAATCAACTTCTGAGGAAGAAAAAGAAGATAACTATACCCGAAGGGAGTTTAGTTACAACTCTTTTGAAAGGTCATTACAACTACCTGAGAACATAAAAGATGAAGAAGTTAAAGCTAAGTACAATGACGGAATACTAAGTTTTAAACTTAACAAAAAGGAAGTTATAAAAAAGCAAAAAGCTAAAATTGTTGAGATTGCTTAGATCTCAATTTTTCAAGAATGCCCTCTTTCCTGATCTTAAAGCGTCCATGTATTGTAGTGGATTGGGATTGGGGGCATTACATCTGTTTACAAAGAAGGTACTGCTCTCGCACTTTTTTAAACCTCTAAATTCAGCTGTCAAGTAGTTCTGAGACATTGACCTTACTTATTTCATCCATTGCGGCTTTATAACCTAGCTCGAATGCAGCATCTATATCCTTCATTGAGAATGTACCAACTTTCTTAAGCTCTTTAGGACAAATAACAATATCACAATCCTTGAATTTTGCTATGGAATCGTGTGCAGTCTTTATTCTAAAGGCCCGTTCAAGTACATCATAGGAGTGTTTCATATCTTTTATATTCAACGCTTCAAAAGGATTCACATAAACTCCAATGATATGCTCACATAGGTGTACAATCAAATCCACTGGGAAGTTATTCAAAGTTCCCCCGTCAACAAAATACTCCTCTCCTATTTGTATGGGTGTAAAAATCCCTGGAAAAGCAGCAGAAGCTAAAATTGGTTTTATCAATTCCCCCTCAGTGAAGATCTTCAAACTACCGTCTAATATGTTCGTAGCGGTAATAAGCAAAGACTTATTCAAAACATTGAAATCATCCTTGATCAATATTTTCTTAAAGCTGTCATATAGCTTTTCAGTATTTATAAAACCCGGTTTGTTCCTTGCAAAATTATCTATTTTGAAAATTTGCACAGTTTTAAAAAAATCAAGGATTTCTTGCCATGTATTACCATTGGCATACAACGCTCCTACTATGGCACCGGCACTGGTTCCGGCAATATGCGTGGGAAAAATATCGTGTTCCTCAAGTGCCTTAATTGCCCCAATATGGGCCACTCCTCGAACTCCGCCCCCTGAAAGAACCAGTCCAGTATTCATTTTAGTATATTTAATTCAAAACTACGGGTTTAGACCATCTTTATTTATGATGGATGTCATAATTAGCTATTAAAAATTAGGACATGATTTTTGTCATAAATAAATAATCCTAAACATCCTATTTTTAAAAGTTGATTGAATCAACTATTTTCCTGATTTTCTAAGCAGCATGAAAAAGCAATAAAAAAAAGAAACAGTACTAGTGGGAGCTATTCTTAATGGTCTGTGATTTTATTTAGGGAGAAACCTACATTATTAATACTACAAGGGTACTGAATATGGCAGTTGAACTTATAGAAAAGGATCTCTTTCAAACTATTTTTAATTCGGCGGGCGAAGGTATTTTGGTTGTCGACAATAATGGATTACTGCTAAAGGTAAATCCCGCAGCAGAGCGTATGTTCGGTTATGACCATAGGGAGCTCAACAACTGCAAACTAGAAAATCTTGTCCCCAATAAATTTCGAGAAAAACACAATACCCATCGAAAAAAATATGTAAAAAATCCCGAATCCCGTATCATGGGACGCAACGAGACCATATGGGGTTTAAAAAAGGACGGCTCCCAATTTCCGATAGAAATAAGTCTTAGTCCAGCTATGGTGAATGAACTGTCTGTTACAATTGCTTTTATTACAGACGCTACTGAACAGAAAATCGCAGAACAAGAGCTTAGGGCCAAAGAAGCCAAAAACATGGCCCTATTGGAAGCCATGCCTGATATGATGGTCATACAAAATTACGCTGGTGATATTATTGAGTTTTTTGTACCGGATCAAATTGCACCGCAAGTTCCTAAAGAACAGGTCATTGGGAAAAACATCAAGGAACTAGTCCCTTCCCAAATGGGAAAAACCATATTGAATGCACATAATGAAGCTATTAAAACCAACCAGATCCAGATTCATAAATACTCGATAAATAATGAAAATGGAAATGTGGATTACGAAGCGCGCACAGTCTGTCTTAATAATCACAGTTTATTGACGATCATAAGAGATATAACAGAAAAGAATAGAATTGAAAAAGAGTTTAGAGACATCGAAGCCAAAAACAGGGCTATTTTAGCAGCAATGCCGGACCTTATCATCGTACACGATAAAAAAGGAAATGTAATACAAGTAAACACATCGAAACCTTCTTCCCTAGTTGCTCCTATAGAAGACCTACTGGGTAAAAATGTAAAAGAATTTCTTCCTGCCAAAGCCAGCGTCAAAATCCTAAGGGCACTTTCAGAAGTGCATCGCACAAAAAAAATGGCCCTAGAACAAATCACGTTTCCCGTGAATGGAATAAAAACGGACTATGAAACGCGTTTTGTACCCTTTGGGGGAGAGAACATATTGACGATTGCCAGGGACATTACCAAAGAAAAAAATGCGCAGTTAGAACTTGAGGCCAGTGAGGCCAAAAACAGGGCTATTATAAACGCGCTCCCTGATACAATTATAATATATAATAAGGAGGGAGACATGCTAGATGTACTGGTCTCGGATCCTTCATCATTTATATTTCCTAGGGAAATGCTTATAGGCAAAAATGTGAAGGATGTTTTCCCAAGCGAACTGAGTAAGCGGATGATTGATGTATTGTCAAAAGCCTATGAGACCAAATCCCTTCAAATAATGACAGCAACAATACATGGGAGGGATCGAACAATAGACCTCGAGGGCAGGGTTATGCCTATAAAAGACGACAAATTGATTGTAGTACTGCGCGATATCACCGAGTCAAAAGCGATTCAGGATGTACTGAATGTTCGCAATAGGGCCTTGGAAGCCGCGGGCAACGGTATTATTATAGCAGATGCACGGCAAGCTGATAATCCCATTATTTATTGTAATGATGCTTTTACAAAAATAACGGGCTATAACAGAAGTGAAGTCTTGGGAAGAAACTGCCGTTTTTTACAGAAAGATGATCGGGACCAAAAGCCAATAGGTATTATTCGAAAAGCCATTAAGAAAGGGCATCCCTGCCATGAAGTCTTGCGCAACTATAGAAAGGATGGTACTTTGTTCTGGAACGAACTAACCATAACACCTGTACGTGATGACCAAGGTATACTCACCCATTTCATTGAGGTTCAAAGTGATATTACCCAACGAAAAAGAGAGGAGTTTCTAAAAGATCAAATTCGGGTTATTTTGGAAATGATCGCTCAGCATCAACCCCTAGAGATTATTGGTGATACCATTGTGGAAACTGCAGAGGGCCATATTAGTGATTGTATTGCCTCAATATTATTGTACAACATGGAAAATAGTACTTTACATACCCTATCCGCACCTAATTTACCCGATTCAATTGTTCATTCCTTGGAAGGGTTAAAAATTAGTCCTGACGTTCGTTCCTTTGGTTCTGCAGTTTATCCAAAAAAAAAGGAGGTTTCGGCAACTGATTTAGCAAAGAACCCCTTATTGAAAAATCATAAAAACCTTGCTAAAAAACATAATTTGAAATCCTCTTGGTCTTTCCCCATTCTTTCTTCTGATCAGGACATACTTGGTACGTTTGTTATATATAGTGAACATCTTAAAAAACCAAAATATTTACAGCGAGAAATAATCGATGATATAACCTACCTCGCAAGAGTTGCAATAGAACAACACAATACAAGAATCACTCTAAAAGAGAATCGGGAACAACTTGCGGCCTATGCCATCGAATTGGAGGAGCAAGTTGAAAATCGTACTGCAGAACTAAGTGCAACAGTTAAGCAACTGGTAGAATCCAATTTAAGTCTTGAAGACCAAGTAAAAGAGACAAAGATTGCTGAAAACAAAGCGAAGGCAAGTGAATTACTGTTCGCAACCATTGCAAGGAATTTTCCTAAAGGTGCCATTGCTGTGGTAAATTCCCAATATCGGATTATCTATTTGGACGGTGGCGAACTATCGAATTTTGGCATTGAGGGATCACGATTTAAGAACATTGAAATTGATCAAGTAGACCTTTTGACCGCCAGAGAAAAACAAGCTATTAAAGAAAGTGTTAACCGCACCTTAAAAGGGGAGCATTTGTCCTTTGAAATTGAATATAATTCCAATGACTATACAGTTAATACCATACCATTGGGAGATGAAGATGAAAGACAGGCCCTTTTTGTATACAATAACATTACCATTCAAAAAGAGGTAGAATCTGAAATTCTAAAAGCCTTGTACAGAGAACAAGAGCTCAATGAACTAAAATCCCGATTCATATCAATGGCCTCGCATGAGTTCAGAACCCCTTTAAGTGCTATACTTTCCTCAGCAATTCTGATAGGAAAACAAAATGAACCCGGAAAGGAATTAAAACGTGAAAAGTATATAGATCAAATTAAGACCAATGTCAAGAACCTGGTGGTCATCTTAAACGATTTCCTCTCTTTGAGCAAATTGGAAGAAGGGAAAGTACGTGCCAAAAAAGAAGACTTTGATCTAATACTAATTGCAGAATCTTTAGTGGAAAACATTAATCCGAGTTTAAAAAAAGGGCAGGAAATAACAATTAAAAGTGCTTTAACATCTATTCCTGTGTTCTTAGATCCAAAATTAACAAGTCATATTCTTACTAATTTACTTTCCAACGCGATTAAATACTCTGATGAACATAAGAAAATAGACTTAGTTCTTAAAAGGAAGAAGCGAAGTGTAGTCCTAAAGGTTGTTGATCAAGGCATGGGTATTCCGGCAGCGGAGCAAGCCAATTTATTCCAGCGTTTTTTTAGAGCTGATAACAGCACGAATGTCCAAGGAACAGGTTTAGGATTGCACATAGTAAAACAGTACACTGATTTGATGGGGGGCACGGTTGATTTTAAGAGCATCTTGAACAAGGGAACAACTTTTACAGTTGAACTACCTACCAAATAATCACTTTATTAAACATAAAAAAATCTCCTAACCTGGAAAAGGCAAGGAGATTTTTATTCAGGATGTTCTTTAGTGGTCTTTTGGTCTATCTCATGTAGTATACCAAATTACTACTATATCTGAGATTAACCATGTCTTTTTAAAAGCTTAGTAACTACCAAGGAAATCAGTGATTTTTGAATAATATCCTTAAACCCGACCATGAAATTAGAAGGGTATAAATCTATTTTCAATCTGTTTAGATTCAGTTTTAAACTTTCCTTATCTATTTCTCTTTGTAAGCTTAAAATCTTTAATCTATAATCTATTTCCGAAAAAGAACTATAGTGTTTCATCGTTAGTCAAAATAATATTCTGAAAATTTCCGTAACAATGGCCCATCAAGTTTATCCCTGAAAAAATAACACAACAATGCGACCACGACGTAAAACAAACCTACCACAATAAAACCTTGATAGGTGTTATCTATTGCGCTACCAATCGCATATGAAGCAGCTAGCGACAATAAGAATATGGCAAGAAGCCCAATTGCCCCGATTAGCATTACATGGGTAAAAGCAGTTACTGCTCGCATCAACGCCTTGAATATTTTAAGTTTAAAATATTCCTCGCTATTTTCGAGATAGGATCTAACATCAACATCGGCCTCAGTTAGATCCCTCTTTAATTCTTTCAAAGCCATCTGTCGCTATTTCTGTAGTTGGGCGTTTTTCTTTTTTAGATCTTCCAATTTGCGCTCCATTGTTGCTATAATATCATCTGCTTTGTAGCTCATATTAGAAATGGTATCATCTAATTTTTGTTCAAACTCCACTTTCTTCTCATTTGCGGTCCTTGTAAGCTCATCTTTGGCATGTGAAACACGTTCAGAAATCTGGTGTTTGGTTTCCAATGCTTTTTCTTTAATTTTTTTTCGGGTCTTGGTGCCTTTATGAGGTGCATAAAGAATTCCAAACCCAGCTCCTATTGCAGCTCCTGTCAATAAGGCCAACATAACATTACTACTCTCGGTTGACATGACTATATGTTTTAAGTGAATAATTATTTTCATTACTAAAGTATGTGAACTTATTTCTATTTGATATGACCTAGATCAGTCTTGGATTAATTTTCGATGAATGACCTAAATCATTTACATTCATAGATTGCTTAATTATCTTCAGGCAATAAATAAATTATAACAAAATGAAAGCCATGGTTGGGAAACCTGCTATTAAGCGTGTTTTCTCCAAAATATATTTTGATCCACTTCAGTTAATGGAGGCCGTTGAGATTACAATCAATGAATCGACAGATTATGAATTATCCATTCTTGGCAAAACAAATAATTTGCTTTCAACCCCGAACAAGGATTCCATTCGTAATGGTATAGCAATAAAAACCCATGCAAGGGAGGTAGCGAAAGTGGGCAAAAAAATCAATTTTTTTTTCAATCCAGAAATAGGTGACATTTTCATAACTGGACCTTTAACTTCAATATTTCTTAATGATTTGGAAGGAAAATATTTAGGAGCCTTGTCAACCGGACCGTTTGGAATTTTAAGAGGACTGGGGATCTCCAGGAATAAGGCTACCAATCAATTAACAGCTTTGAAAAATGGCGGCTATTTAATAATCATTAGAGGCTATGATCGTGATTTGGATATTTTGGCAAATCTTTTAGGAGAAAAACAAAATAATCATACAGGATTAATTCCTGCGGCTACCTGAATTATTACACTTCAATTTCAATCCCAATCGGACAGTGGTCAGAGCCTAGTACATCTGAATAAATCTTGACAGATTTAATTTTATCTACCAGTCCAAGACTCACTAAAAAATAATCAATACGCCAACCCGTATTGCGTTCGCGGGCCTTAAAGCGATAGCTCCAATACGTATATGCCACTTCTTTCGGGTGTAGTTTTCTATATGCATCTTCAAAGCCTGCATTCAAAAAATTGTCCATACCATCAATTTCAATTTGGGTATATCCTGCGGTCTTGTTGTAGTTTGCCTTATCGTTTTTTAGATCTATTGATGTATGGGCCACATTTAAATCCCCACAAACAATGACTGGTTTGGTTTTCTCGAGGTTTGTCAGATAGTTCAGAAAATCGGCATCCCATTTCTTTCGGTAATCCAATCGAACCAATTCCTGTCCAGAGTTGGGTACATAAACGTTTACCAAGAAGAATTTTGGATACTCCGCACACTGGATTCGGCCCTCCAAATCATGTTCGGCAACATTCATATCATTGGTCATGGCGAGAGGCTTAATTCTACTCAACAAGGCAATACTAGAATAGCCTTTCTTATCTGCCGCGTTAAAATAATTATGAAATGCATTCAGCTGCGATAAAGCTATTTCAGCCTCGTGATCTTGAGCTTTCGTCTCTTGTAGACAGAGCACATCAGGATTTAATTTTTTTATGGATTCAAAAAAATCCTTTTTTACAATTGCGCGTATACCATTAACGTTCCAAGAAATAATATTCATAACTAGTCTATATAATTTAATAAAGATAGTTATAATCGAAATTTACACGCATTCTTAAACTTGTGGTATATGGGCAGTTGCTTTTTGACTAAGAATGTCCTTTAATACTACGCTAATGGTTCTGGGTAATTTATAGTGTTGGCTTTACATATATTTGGAAAGAAAACGGAAGAAATCCTTTTTAAGATCAGCATATGTCTGCCTTTGGATTTCAATGCAGTTTCTAAACTCCATATGTTTTTTTACCAAAACCCTGTCCATAACATCTATGTCTTCCTTACTTTGATTTGCGATTTGGGTTTCATGCACCTCTATGTCTTCCAAAAGGTCATCTATTACACCTCCGTGAAAAATAAATTGGTTTTGATAATGTTCCAATTGATCCAAAACTTCTTTGGCACTATATCGCACAACCAATTCACTTAATCTGTTCTTAAATATTCTTAGTTCATCTTCCCAGAAGAATAGTTCGCGTCGCCATTGTTCATGCTCAAAATGCAGATTTGAATTATATATGATTTCTTTTACCATGATATTAATAAATTGTTTTCTATCCTAATTCCGTAAACTAATTTCAAAACTATTTTAACTAATCCTATCCTGAAATGATGTAGATCATTTCAGGTTCTTAAGTGGTGCTTTTATTTTGTTATTATTAATTATTAAGCGATGGAAAATAGACAATTGTTAAAGACCTTAGTTCTATTTGTAGCCTATATTATCTTATTGGCTTTTGCGAGTTGTGGTCCGGTGGTTATATCTTCAAGACCAAGCAGTCCACCACCGCCCTGGTTCTACCCCAACCGCTTAGAGGTAGTTCGGTACGTTTATTTTCCTGAGATCAGTATTTATTATGATATAACGGCGCGTACCTACCTTTATCTAGATGGTGGCTTATGGGTACGCCATAGTGTATTGCCCGCACGCTACCGGAATTATGATTTAAGGCGTTCAAGATATGAGCGAATCAGAAACTATCATGACGATAATATTCGACGATACCACGATGAACACAATGCAAATCGGGGACGTAGTAATTTAAATACTAAAAAGAGAAGTAGTTGATAAATGTAATTTTCAATAATTAAATTTATTACCGATGAAAAAAATAATAACAATTTTATTAGTCCTGGCCATATCAGGATGTAAAGGTCAGGAAAAAGAGAAAGAAGAAAGCTCAAAGGATGAAAAGCAAGAATTGACCCAAGAGCCCAAAGGACAATGGGAAGTACATAAGGAATACGACGACCATGGTAATTTGATTAAATATGATTCAATATACTCCTATTCCTATTCAAATATTAAAGGTGATTCCGTAAAAATAAACTTAGATAGCATTATGGACTCTTTCAGAGGGTATTTTAAGGATAAAGTACCTTTTGAATGGAAAAAGGACTTCTCTTATTTCCCAAAAACAGACTCACTCTTTATGAAAGAATTTTTTGAAGAGGACTATTTTTTCAGAAATTGGCAAGAGCATCATTCCGAAATCGAGAACATGATGAAAAAAATGGATTCTGTTCGTAATACCTTTTTAAGAAAACATCATCCAGGATTAATCGATAATGAAGAATAAATCGATTCCTTCGACAAGAACAAAATAAAAGCGGTCCTAGATATCTTGTGTTTTGCTATATATTGTCCAAAACCTCATCTTTTTTATTTTGATTGTTTTTGTAATTTACTTCACTTCCAGTAAATGCATAGGCTTCTTCATACTGCATTTACAAATTAAAATAGGAGATTAAATTGTTTAAAAGATTGTCCTTTAACCAAGTAGGATAATCATCGATAATAGGTCTAAAAATAACCTAATTTGACAGCCTTTCCCGGCAGCATTTATATTAATCCTTAAGAAATAATTGATTTACTACTATTGGGTTCAGTTGTGGCAATGTATATGGCTTAGCTAATGATTCTATATTTTACAGTGTTGTTTGAATGACAACTTATAACAATTCAAAACGTGCAAAGTTAACTCCTAAATTTAAACTTTTGTATTTCCAATTGTTTTTCCACTATAATTTAAAAAAGTTTAATATGGGCGTTTATTTATCCAGTTATTAGTCCTAAGGATAAGATTATGATGGTCTTATCAATGTTCAATAGTCATATGATATAGGTCATTTTATTTTTTTGTTTCAATTCTTAGTTTAGAACGTCTTTAAAAATCAAAATGAAAACAATACTATACGCCACAGATTATTCCGATAATTCGGTAGCGGCATTAAAATATGCCCACAAAATGAGGGAACAAATGGAAACTCGATTAGTAATCGTTCATGTGTTTGAATATCCCACTGTTCTTGGGATGGAAGGACTTGATGAGCCTTTTCCACATCTAGAGAAAGATGCTTATAAACTACATAGAACTAAATTGGAGAAATTTTGCACAGAACATATGGGCAACGCATGGGAAGTTCCAAATATACAACTCGAGACTGTAGAAGATAAGTCCGTTTTAAATGGTATTATCGCCACCGCTGATGAATGGCATGCCTACCTAATAGTAGTAGGTGTGAAAGGGGAAAGTGGTTTAAGAGAAGTAATTATGGGTAGCACCACAAAACATCTTATTGAAAAGGCACCATGCCCTATTTTGGCAATTCCTTCGGACGCCAACTATATGCCGATTAAAACTATCGTATATGGCACCGATTTTGAGAATGAGGATATTTATGCTATTCGTAAACTTGCAGAAATGGCTAAACAGTTTGATGCTGAAATAAAGGTCATTCATATTACAACAGTAAAAGATCTCGCCAGAGCAAATCAAATGGAAGGGTTTAAAAATCTGTTGCAGCAGAAAGTTGAGTACGAGCGTATTGAATTTGTGCATTTGGTCTCGGAAAATATTTTCGATTCACTAAGAAACTATCTAAGAGACGTTGATGCAGACTTGGTGGTACTCTTGGAAAGAAAAAAGAAAGGGATTTTTAAAAAATTGTTCCATCGGGATTTGGTAAAAAAAATGGAAACTTATGGCAATATTCCACTTTTAAGTTTTAGGGGATCTAACCATCAAATATTCTATTTTAAAAAAGCTCTATAAGACAATTGCAATTACCTGAAGAATCAATAAAACGTTGATAGCAGTTTCTTTAGTATTGGGATACTATTTGTATTCAATTATATAAACCCATTCAGATTCTTACATAATCATTATCTATGGTCTTATTTTCACACTTTTGAGCTTAAAAATCCACATATGAATTGCCCATTCATAAAATCCTTAGGCAAAAGGCGGTATTAATCTAGAGCACTTCCTTGATGTACGTAATTTGGGCTTTCCTATTCTTTCTGTACGTGTTTTGATCCTGCCCTTCATTTTTCTGGTCCTAGTTTCTAATTAAGCCCTTTCTTTCCATCCTATCTTATAATTTCCAGATTCAGTATATTAAAAAATCAATGTATATCTGGCAAAACCAATAGAGGTACTTTGGCATGAAAACCTATTTTCCGAATTACGGGTTCACGGGTCAATTTTTCCATAAAAGTATGTCGATAGTGAATTAAGGCAATTAAATCCATATCATTCTCATCAGCGAATTTATTCGTTGCTTCTGCGACATTGTTCCACATTTCGACTTTGTGAAAACTATGTTTTACATCTTGCAACCGACTGGATAATTGTTTTAAATTCTTTTTTTGTTCATCGTGCAATTCGTATTCCTGGGCTACTTGTAGAACCGATATTTCAGCATTCCAAATACTGACTAAGTCTAGCAAAGGTTTTAGCTCTCTTTTGTTATACGGATGGGTAAAATCAGTAGGGAAAACAACCAATTTGAGGGCTTTAAAATCATAATTTTGAGGTACTGCCAAAATTGGACACCGACGCACTTTTTTAATGACCTTAACTGTATTACTTCCCATGAAAATCTCCTTAGCTCCAGTTGCCCCTTTAGTTCCCATCACAATAAGGTCAATATCCCTATCTACTACTATCTGATTGATTGCATGTTCAATATCATTTGAAATTGAAGCCTGCTCAAACTTATGAATTGTTCTAGAATGGTTCTTGTGCAGATATTGCATGGTTTTTTCCAATTGCAGTTTCGAGTTTTCTGATAATGAATCATAAATTACCCCTAATCGTTCCTTACTCTTGTTCCCCATTAAATTGGCTAATTTGGGTTCATAAGTGTTCAATAGTATAAAATTGCAATCTACAGTTTCAAACATTTTCAAGCCTGTAAAAATGGCATTCCATGCATTGTCTGAAAAATCGGTGGGCAATAGAATATTTTTCATTTTATTTTTATTTTGTGATTTTGGAGGTATCGGGTATCACTAAAAAAGGTACCTGAACATGAAAACCTATTTGGTCTACATTCTGCCTAATCAGCATTCTTTCAAAAAAGGAGTGCTTTCTGTTCATCATTACCAATAAATCATAAGGATGATCCTCTAAATAGTTAATTATGGCATCGGGCATGAACGTGCCTTTTTCTTCCTTAAATTCATACGGAACTTGAGCTAGACAAAGACCCAAAAACGTTTTGTTTTCTTCCTGCGATTTTGTTAGTTCATACTCTTCCTTGACATGAAGCACTGTAATCTCTGCATTGTACATCTTCGATATTTCGATGGCCGCATACAACTCATTTCTATGGTATTTTGACTTATAGTCAGTGGTGAATAGAATTTTCTCAATGTGATTGTATTCATAATCAGACGGAATAACCAAAATAGGGATTGTAGCTTTTCGAATAACATGGACTGTGTTGGTCCCCAAAAAAATCTCCTTGGTGCCAGACGCACCCTGGGTACCCATAATAATCAAATCAATGCTCTTTGTCTCGATCAATTCATTAATCTCATCGGTTAGAACGTTAAAGGCAGAAATTGTTTCGTATATGTGCTTGGGATTGCCAAATTGCTCTTTTACTGCTTCCAAGGTTTTTTCAAGACCGGACAGGGAAGCATCTACGCCCTTATCGGGAATTGCACTGAACTCTGGACCTCCAAGAACATAGTCCATACGATAAAAAGCTGGTGTATAGGTATGTAAAAAATAAAAGGTGCAGCGCTCTGCTTTTAAGAATTGCATAGCAAACGATATGGTATTCCAAGCATTTTTAGAGAAATCGGTGGGAATTAGAATTGTTTTCATTAGGACGCCCTTTAGTATCACTTAAAATTATCAACCAATCCACTATTTAACCATGATATTAATCAGTCTTTATATATTCAGATATCTGACTATTATCATGAAAAGGCATACATTTGAATCGTATTTTTGAACTATATTGCCCTAAATGTAAACATGCTTTAAATATCCTATCCTAATGCAAATTCAAGATTATATTGATCATACCCTACTTAAACCAACGGCAACAACATCAGATATTGAAAAGCTGTGCAAAGAAGCCATAGACCATAAATTCTATGCTGTTTGTGTCAATGGATGTTATGCAAAACTAGCCAATGAACAATTACAGGGTAGTAGGGTAAAACTAGCCTTGGTCATTGGTTTTCCACTAGGCGCCATGAGTACGGCCTCTAAGGTATATGAGGCTCGGAATTGTGTGGAAAATGGGGCAAATGAAATTGACATGGTTATTAATGTGGGTTGGTTAAAATCGGGTAAATTCGATTTGGTTCAGCATGAAATCTCAAGTATCAAAAAAGCAATGGATGGCAATGTCTTAAAGGTCATCATTGAAACCTGTTATCTCTCCAATAAAGAAAAAATAAAGGCCTGTGAACTGGCGATAACATCTGGGGCCGACTTTGTAAAGACCTCTACAGGTTTTGGTACTGGGGGAGCAACTTTGGAGGATGTAAAATTAATGAAAGATGTTGTTGGCAATAGCGTAAAAATTAAAGCTTCCGGAGGAATAAAGGACAGGGCAACAGCATTAAAGTACATTGACCTTGGCGTATCACGAATAGGAACGTCTTCAGGAATTGCGATTGCATCAACCTTTTAAGAATAAGATTATGAGCATACATATCGAAGCCAAAAAAGGAGACATTGCAGAAACCGTATTAATGCCTGGTGATCCTTTGCGTGCCAAATGGATTGCTGAAACATTTTTAGAAGATGCATTTTGTTACAATAAAGTTCGCGGTATGTTAGGATATACCGGCACTTACAAAGGCAAAAGGATTTCGGTACAAGGCAGTGGTATGGGGATACCTTCAGTATTGATCTACTATCATGAATTGATTAATGATTATGGCGTAAAAAATATCATCAGGGTTGGTTCGGCAGGTTCATTTCAAAAAGACATAAAAGTACGGGACATTGTTTTGGCAATGGCAGCATCGACCACTTCAGGAATCAATAAATCACGATTTAAAAATGCCGATTATTCACCTACAGCGAATTTTGAACTGCTATTGGATGCTTCATTATATGCTCGCAAGAAAGGAATAAAAACAATCGCCGGGAATGTACTTTCCGCTGACGAGTTTTATGAGGATGACCCAGAAGCCTATAAATTATGGGCGAAATATGGCGTTCTTTGTGCTGAGATGGAGGCTTCAGGGCTCTATACCATTGCAGCTAAACATAATGTTCGGGCATTGGCCATTCTTACAATTTCAGACTCCTTGGTTACTGGGGAGCACTCCACATCAGCTGATAGGGAAACTTCTTTTAATGAGATGGTAGAAATTGCCCTTAATATTGCGTGAAACAATTAAATGACCCTTAAAAATTAACTTCAGTATCTATCCAAACATGACCAAAGTCATTTCGAATTAGCATATTAGTTGCCAACTTTAGGTTCAACTTAAAACTGAACATAATGGCACTAAATTTTAATCAATATGCAACAGAAGGAAACACCTTCCTTAAGAATTATACCAAGGAAATGAACCTTGGGGATAATAAAGACAAAGCTGGTAGAATTTTATCTTCCATTCTTCATGCCCTTAGGGATATTATACCTACCGAAGAATCACTACAGTTGATAGCGCAATTCCCTATGTTCTTGAAAGCCGTTTATGTAAACGGATGGACAATTAAAAAGGACAGACCAAAAATTAAACAAATGGCAGGTTTTATTGATTTGGTCAGAAAACATGATGGTCCTTCAGCAATCAACGATTTTGAATATAGTGATGAAGTGGCTGAACAATATATCGATACTACTTTTATCCTGCTCAGACAGTATGTCTCTTTGGGTGAAATGGAAGATATAAGAGATGGACTTCCTAAAGATTTGAAAAGTATGATCTACTCGAACATCATGTTCTAAAAAACTGTAATAAAAACATAAAAGATACTATCATGAAAAATTTTATCACCATTCTTACATTGTTATTAGTAATACCAATCACTGTTAATTCACAGACGGAAACAACAATATATGATGAGATTGCCCCTTTCAATGAAGGATTAGCTGCTGTTAGAGTGGGTAACCAGTGGGGATTCATTAATGAAGATGCCAAATTGATGATTGATTTCAGGGATGATCTGGTTTGGAACCAAGAAGCTGATACTAGCATACCGGGAGTATTGGGAATTCGTTATCCTCAATTCAAAAATGGAAGGTGCATGGTCCAAACACTGAAAGTCAACAATATTCCTCATTATGGTTTTATTGATATTACTGGTGAAACGGTCATTCAACCCGAGTATTTGAACATCACTGAATTTGATCAAGAAAATGCCATAGGTATTTATGTACGTGAAATGTTTCAAGGTCAAAATGAAATCAAATTAGATGTTGTTGAATACATCTTTACAGAAGTTGTAGTAAATACCAAAGGTGAAATTGTATGGCCCATTGCGGAAAGAGAACATGCCTTAACAGCGAAAAGGAGATACGAAACACCTGAATTAAGGGCAAAATTAATTGCCAAGGATCTGCTAGTCTTTAAAACAAAGGACAATAAATGGGAAACTAAAAAATTAAACCTAAACCTGTAATTAGGGAGTCGTGAATCGATTAAAAAATAAAGTGGCAATTATTACGGGAGGTGCTGGTGGTATAGGCATGAGCACGGCAAGATCATTTGTGGATGAAGGGGCCAAAGTAATGTTAGTAGGCCGTACGGAAAGTACATTGAGAAAAGCCGTAGCCGAATTGAATAGCACAAATGTTGATTATTGTGCGGCCGATGTATCAAAAGCGGCCGATACAAAGCGATATCTACAGAAAACAATGGACCTATTTGGGAATATTGATATTCTCTTTGCCAATGCAGGTATAGAAGGCCCCTTTAGTCCCATTGCCGATTACCCTGAAGAAATGTTCGACTCAGTAATTGCAATCAACCTAAAAGGGGTATGGTTGGGATGTAAATATGGCATTCCTAGAATGAATGATGGGGGAAGTGTGATAATCACATCTTCAGTCGCGGGCTTAAAAGGTTTCTCAGGTCTAGGGGCCTATACAACCAGTAAGCATGGTGTAATTGGCATCATGCGGGTTGCAGCCCTGGAATCGGCAGTTAGAAACATTAGGGTAAACACGATTCACCCTGGTCCAGTGAATACTCGTATGATGAGGGCTATTGAAAAGGACATTTCACCAGATAATGCCCAAAAAGCAAAAAAGGGATTTGAAGCTGGAGTACCATTTGGACGTTATGCAGAGGCTGAGGAAATTGCTGATTTAGTATTATTCCTGGCCTCAGATGAAAGCAAGTATATCACCGGAAGTACCTATGTCATTGATGGTGGTATGGTTGCTTCATAACGGGTGTAATATTCTCTAGCTAATTGATAATAGTTAAGATCATACTTAGACTCGTGCTATTGATTGTGTTATAGCCCAGGGGTTTTAAAGCATTAAGTGATAAAATTTGATTGCATAGTTGTGATAAAAAATGACGTCATAGAAAATATCAAACAAAAAAGCTTTGCTTTATCGATTATCATTTATCCGTTAATGCTCTTAATAGGGTTTGTAACACACCCCAATCTACTTGCCATGGAGCCCTTATTTACGGTAGACCAACTTGTAGTCCGATTTCACAACAACCCCATGTACCACATTGGCCATCTAATAGTAACTTTTACCGTACCAGTAATCATTATCTATTTCATAGGTACCATGAACCTATTGCAGGGTAAAGGAAAAAAATTTGGTTTCTGGGGAGGAATAATCGGAGTGTTCGGGGCATTTATTTTAGCAGTGGATAAAGGGGCACTTTGTTTGGTGCTTTCAGCTTTTGATACCCTTCCAGAGAAAGAATTTCAAAAATTAGTTCCTTATTTAGAGGTCATTGTTAACAAAGAAGGGTATCTGTTCATTGTATGGTTGATCTTTGCCTTGATGATTGGTGGTATACTACAGGCAATTGGGCTTATAAAAGAAAAGGTAATTGCCAAATGGCAAGGTGTGTTGATAATCGTTGGTCTTTTACTACTAATAAATCCAGATATTGAATTGATAAGTACAGTGGGTGCCACACTTATGTGTATTGGTTATATCCCTTGGGGCTTCAAAGAATTAAAATATAACTAGAATGATTGAACAAAAACAAAAGGAGATCCGAGATTTCTGTATAAAAAATTCAGATCCTGCAATTGTCAAGAAATACTCAAGATATTTTAAAAATGGTTTTGATGGTTACGGAATTGATACCAAGGTTTTTGAAAAACAACGTGATTTATGGATTAAAGCCTGGAAAAATGAAATGACCTTGGAGAAATACCTGAACCTAGGGGACGAACTAATGCGAACAGGGAAATTAGAAGAAAAATCCTTTGCCATTGTTTTCGTAAAGTCCGAAAGGGAAAATTATACTCCGGAGACTTTTGACAGGATAGGGAACTGGTTTAGCATAGGAATAACTAACTGGGCCACCACAGATGTGCTGTGCATGTTAGTGCTTTCTAGTTTCCTTATCAATAAAGTAATCACATTTGAAAAGTTAAAAGAATGGAATGACTCGGATTCGGAGTGGAAAAGGAGAGCAGTGCCAGTAACCTTGGTCGAACTATTAAAAGAAGGATTAGAACCAAAGATAGCCCTACCGGTAATCGAACCTTTGATGCTTGACGATTCGGAATATGTACAGAAGGGTATTGGGACACTACTACGTGGTTTATGGAAGAATTGGCCCAGTGAAATCGAGAACTTCTTGCTTAAATGGAAAGACCAATGTGGCCGTCTCATAGTTCGGTATGCCACAGAAAAGATGGATAAGGAATATAGAAAGAAGTTCAGAGTAACAAAAAAAGAAAAAGTTTAGTATAATGGATCAATTTAAAGTAATAGAAGTAACACCCCAAAATGTTCGAGAAGAAACACTTTTTTGTGTCAAGGATATTAAAAACCCTGGATTTAAGTGCAAACAGCAATGGTTCGAAAAACGGTATGAAGAAGGGTTGCGCATGAAAATTCTTAAAGGCGCAGATGGCAAAATGATTGGATTCATTGAATATATCCCAGCTATAAATGCATGGCGCCCTATTGAGGCAGAAAATTTCATGTTCGTTCATTGTATTACCGTGTATTCCAAAAAAGACAGAAACAAGGGTTGCGGATCACTTCTTATAGATGAAGTTGAAAAGGACGCTAAACGAGAAGGATTGGCCGGTGTATGTGTCATGTCGAGTAAAGGTGTATGGATTGCAGATAAAAGTATTTTCGAAAATAATGGCTTTAAAGAAGTCGACAGCAGAGGTCGATTTGAATTACTGTCCAAAAAATGGGATACTGCAGTTCCAGACCCAGTGCTAATTGATTGGACAATGCAACAATCCAAATACCAAGGTTGGAATTTGATTTATACCGATCAATGCCCATGGCATGAAAAATCAGTTGCTGCTTTATTAAATACAGCGATGGACTGTGATATTGATTTAAAAATAAAAAAACTAGTTACGGCACAGGCTGCCCAAAATGGACCCTCTGGTTATGGCGTCTTTGGTCTATTACATGATGGGAAGTTACTTGAGGACCACTATCTAAGTGCAACGCGCTTCAGAAACATCCTAAAAAAAGAGCTTCAACTGAGTAAATAGTGCTTTCAATTGGTCCTTTTAGATAATTAGAACATAATTAACTATTTTAATAAGAATGTTATGGAACAAGCAAGCAAAGAATGCTGCCCAACGTTTCATCCAGAAAAATGGGATGAAAAGACCTTTAATTGGGATCATAAAAAATTCATCAAGGCATCAGTACCGACCTTATTTCATATTCCTTTACCACCCATGATAGGGAAAAAGGTTACCAAAATGATGAAGTTAGCTGAAGATTCTAAAAATCTATCAGATGACAAAGAAGAAATACTCTTATTATTTAACGATCCAAGTGCATTTAAGTCAGATATGTATTTGTCTGTAACCGATACCGTATCAGGTGCCGAAAACAGAACTATATCCGGTACATTCATGAGTTTGGTTTTTGATGGAGCCTATAACGCCATTCCAAAATTCATTAAGCAGATGGATACCTACTTAGCTAAACAAGATAAAAAAGCCAGCGATTATTATATTCATTATGCCTATTGCCCAAAATGTGCCAAAGAGGCAGGCCATAATTATATGGTATTGTTTGCAGCGGTCGCCTAACATCCAATTCACATATATATAATCCAATAGAATCTGGATAGATATCCCAATATGTTCCTACTTGATATGCCCAATTCTACAAACATAAAAATTACACGTTGGTTATCATGATCAAGATCATTGCAGACTCCATATTGCTGAACTAATTTCAGTGGTCGAAAATCAGAAATACATCCTTATCCAGGGCAATATTCATATTAAAATAAAATAAGATGAAACATTTAATTCCTATTAGTTTAACAAGAGTGATGGCAATACTTGTGGCCATCTCATTGGTAACACTATCTACTTCTTGCAAAAGAGCAGCAGAAAAAACCCAAGAAAAAATCATTGAAAAAGCAATTGGCGATGAAGCCCAAGTTGATTTGGATGATGAAAAAATTGTAATCAAGACCGATGAAGGTACTTTTACAACAGATGCGAACACTCAAAGTTGGCCCAAAGAAATTCCAGATGAAGTTCCCGAGTTTAAGGACGGTAAAATTGTCATGGTCAATACACAAAATATGGAAGAAGGTAAAAATTGGGTGGTTATTTTTGAAGATACGTCTCCCGATGAAGTTATGAAGTATAAAGAAAAACTTGAAAGTAATGACTTCAAAATAAACTTTACCACCAGAGCAGGAACAGGTACGCATTTTGCAGCAGAAAAAGATAACATTACCGTAATCTTAATGGGTGATGAAGGTAACGTATCTATTTCTGTAGGTGTTGATAAGTAGCATATTATCCAGTCTCCACTATTTTCTGGTCGGTATTTTTTAAAGCTTTTATGCAGTTCGGTTATAACCAATAATTAAAAAATGGCATCAATTCCGTTCAAGAACATTTTATGAAGAGATGAAAATCCCAAGAATATTTGGAGTAACCTTTACATATGTTTTTCAGTGGATATAAAACACAACACCATGCAGCGTTCCTATTCTAAGGTGCATGTATACTGCTCACCCTCACAATTCAAATGGTTTAGGAGGGAGCGTTGGAAATGCTTATGCCTAGGGTGTCCTTATTATTGATGTTTGAGTTGGTTATTGATTTGGTCTGGCTTTTTCAAGCTGCAAAATGGTGGATATCGCCAGACAAACAAAAAATCAAGAAAACTTTGAACTTTGCTGCTGCAGCAATCATTTTGCCTGCTATACGTGTTCTTGTTTTTGTCATGGGCCGTATGGGACCTTGGATAGACTTTGATCGCAAACCTGAATATAGTCCTTTACAATATTCCGAATGGGGATGGCTATACTTTGCAGGGAAAATGTCTGTTCTAGGTGTAATTGGTGTAATAGTGGTTTGGCGTATACGACATAGATTAAAAAAATCGAATCGATAAGCGAAACATGACTAATCGGTCTTTTCAAACCTTAGTTTCAAAGAAAGGGGTACCATTCGTAGTCTTAGAGGTTGCATTAATTGAGCCCATTTATTATTTCCAAGTTTAGTTCTGGAATTAAATTAGCCGCCAGACCCTATTCGCATAAGTGGTGGTTATGACCCTAATCATTCCTTAAGTCTTGGGGTTGCCATAATTTTATTCAACTTTTAAAAAACGGGATTTTTGATATGGAACAGGAAATCACCTTACTTTTATGTGGTGATGTAATGACTGGTCGGGGCATAGATCAAATAATGTCCCATCCAAGCAATCCCATTCTCTATGAATCATATGTGAAAAATGCCAAGGAATATGTTACAATGGCGGAGCGCGCCAATGGATTCATAGATAAACCCGTGGATTATGCATACATCTGGGGCGATGTCCTAAAAACCATCAAAGATGCTGATATCCGAATCATCAATTTGGAAACCAGTATAACCCGTAGTAATGCTTATGCTGACAAAGGGATTAATTACAAGATGCATCCAGAAAATATTCC
>JAAETN010000704.1 GCA_024228355.1 Maribacter sp.
ATCATAGCCGCCTTTGGGGTTATCTTTTTGATATTTAGTGTTTTGTGGTGGAGAAATACCAAAAAGATATCCTATAATAATACCGCCGAATGGTTTTTGACTGCAGGTAGAAATACGAAGGGAGGGATAGTAACGGCTTCTATTGTTAGTACCTGGACATGGGCTGCTACAATCATGGTATCCTCAAAGATGGGGTATATCTATGGTATTAGTGGCCCATATTGGTACGCCGCAGGGGCAACGATACCCATCCTTTTGTTTAGTATGATAGCCGTTCATTTGAAAAAGCTTGCCCCGCAATTACATACATTTCCAGAATTCATTTTGTACCGATATGACAAAAAAAATCATTGTATTATGATTGTTATAGGGCTGTTGGCTTGTACCATAGTAACCACCATGGTAATATTAGGAGGCGCCTTGGCCCTGAATGTTTTAACGGGCATCAACATAAAGATTGCAGTTCTTGTTATTCCTTTGGCATTTTGTTTTTACAGCTCTATTGCAGGTTTAAAAGGTTCGTTCGTTACAGATTATATTCAGATTGCAATCATCTTAGTTGTCATAATGGGATTATCTATCACATTCTATTATAAATATGGAGACTTCGGTGTGTGCCAGATGCTGGAAAATATTCCCAACAGAGAAAGATTGGTTACCATTACTGCTTTCTCTGGAGTCATGTTTGGGATAATCAATACGATCGGGAATTTTGGTACAGTATTCTTAGATCAAACGTATTGGCAAAGGGCGATTGCTGTTAATTACAAGTCTGCGGGTAATTGTTTTTTAACAGCAGGACTGGTCTGGTTTGCTATACCTGTCTGTATCGCAACGGTTTTGGGAATAGGTGGATTGTTATTAGGCGTAGAGGTTAGTGATTCTACAACAATTGCTCCGCTAATGGCCTACAATATTGCAGGCAACATAGGAGGCATAGCCTTTTTAATAATGCTTTTCATGGCTATTATTTCGACTGGAAATTCTGAGTCTATTGCTGTGGCCTCTATCATTGCGAACGATATATATCGTCTAAATATCAATCCACAAGCGACAGATAAACAAATACTCAACGTTTCTCGTTTTTCTACAGGTTTTTTTGGGATTATTGTAGGAGTATTATGCTTTTCCCTTTATTCAATAGGCATCCAGGTTTATTTTCTATATCTTGCAATGGGTATATTCCTTGGTTCTGCAGTATTTCCGATCATTTTAGGAATTATGTGGAAAAGGTTGTCGTCCTTTGGTTCCTTTTGGGGGACATTACTGGGACTTGTTAGTGGGATTATTGTATGGATAACAGTGGCTTGTATTCAAGGAAAAAGCTTGTTATCAGTGTCTATAACGAATATAGCACCCATGGCTTATGCAAATTGTACCGCTATTCTAGTAAGTGGGATTTTTTGCTTGGTTGATGGCTACTTGTTAAATAGAAATCATTTTGATTTTTCCAAGATTCAATTAAAAATAAGCTCCTTCCTGATAAAACAGCAAATTGATGAAATGAAAGGGCTTAAGCCCACACCCAAGTATGTCTATTTTAAGAGTATTAATCGGTATTATAAATCAAGTGGTCAGAAAATTATTTTGTACGCAATCTTTATCTCTTTAGCCATAGAGATCTTTTTCCCTGGAGTGATGTATCTTTCTGGTTTTACTTTTAGTGAAGGTTTTTTTGGCTATTGGATTATTGGGACACTTGTGTGGCTTATGTTTTCCGCTGGATACACTATTCTTGTACCAATTATTGATTTCTTTCAAGTTGACGAACCGGTAGAGCTGCATTATGAATGAATTCTGAATAAAGTATAAATTTTAAAGGTATAAAAAATGTTCTCGAACAATTCTATTAGCATTCGTTTATTCAATGCATACTTTATTATTATTATTTTTCTGGGTATTATTACAGTAGTCTCTCTGGTTAAACTAGGAAGTGTAAATTACCTTAAAAAGAGCCTCATGGATAACAATGCTCGAATTGAATGTATAAGTAATCTGGCTATAGATAAAGAAAAGTTAATAGCCAATACACACATGCAAGTAAAAAAAGGCAATGAACAGGAAGTCAATGAAGATTTTTTGAATATTTTAAATAACATGAGGGATCAGGCATTAAAGCTAACAAGTATCTGCACCGGCAACATCCTATTGTCACGTCTGAGCAATTCAATTAAAAGTCAATGTAATATGTTATATGCGGCATGCCAGTCACATACATACCCTGATGAAAGAATACTATTGCCTGAAATTAGGAATTTTGGTGTCGTTATAGGCGCCTTCAAAAAAGAAAGCTACAGGGATATGGAAAAAACGCAAGGTTCGCTCGATGGCGTAATTAAGTCGGCATTTATGACATTATTATTTTTTTTCCTGTTTACGGTAATTTATAGTATCTTTTTGAGTATAAATATTGCGTCGTCGATAACAAAACCACTGGCAAAATTAATAGATGCTGCCACAAAAATTAGAGGCGGAAACCTCTCTGTCAGGGTAA
>JAAETN010000705.1 GCA_024228355.1 Maribacter sp.
TAATTTAGCAAAACTTATTGCTTCAGGTAAATCGAACATTTCGCTCAATAAAGCCGTTAAACCAAAGGAAGGATAGAAATAAGAATCATTTCCTGTAAGTGCAAGAGTAGAAGCCCAATCATTTCTTCCGGCAATATCCAAGAACAGCATCTCCTTATAACCAAATGTGGCATTTGCAAACAAAGATTGTTTTTCAATCCTACTATCAAGAGTAGATCGTACCTGTACAACAGGTAAAAGGTTTTGAAAGTAGAATTCGTTCGCATAGGTCAATCCGTCAGAACTACCGCCAGTATCTACAGCAACACCATTTTCAAAAGTGGTTTTTTGATAAGTGGCACCGCCCAAAGCATTTAAAGAGAAATCCCCAAAATTTTTGTTATATGTTAAAATACCATCCAAATAAACACTTGTATCATCATATTTTTGATATTGCCAACGGCCGTTTGATGGTACCGTCGTAGTATTTCCACCTGAATTACGTTTGTTATTGAATTCTTTAACAGCATAGTCATAATTTCCTCTTACTTGGAATTTAAACTCTTCGCTTATATCATATTCAATATTCAAGCTTCCAATAACCCTATTGGTCTTATCTTCTTGCGATTCTTCGTTGATTAACCAGTAAGGGTTAGATTGTAAGTGATCCGCAATAAACCAATTCATCTCATTGGTATTCCTCGCAGGATTAAATACGCTGTAATTATTTTTAAAATCTTGGAAATCCCTATCCCTTGGGAACCAATATAAACCGGTCAAAGGATTATTGTAATACCCAGCACGGTTACGATTATCTGTTTTTTCCTGTGCCAAAAGGATATTGGAGGTAATCTTTACTTTATCATTAAACAACTTTGTGGATTGTTTAAAAGTTAAGTTGTTTTTACCATAATCATTTAATGGAGTAATACCAGATGCAGTAGTATTCGCATAAGAGAAATAAGCTTGGGTCCTTTCATTGCCACCACTTACAGACACAGAATTAAAGTAATTAACTCCTGTTTCAAAATAATCGTCAACATAATCACTGGTATAATCACCTCTTGTAGTTGACCAACTTTCTTTGGTACCACCCTCACTACCATACCTAAATTGTAGTTCTGGAGTTTCGATAATGCTTTCAAAGGTAATCCCGGAATTTACCTGAACAGTTGCAGCACCTTGTTTACCACTCTTTGTAGTGATTATTACTACCCCGTTGGCACCTTGGGAACCATATAATATGGCTGCATTGGCACCTTTAAGGATACTCATACTCTCAATATCATCGGGATTTAATTGTGATAGACCATCTCCTTGATCTACACCATCCCAAAGACCAGGCTGATTCCCTCTGTTGTTCACCATTGGTATACCATCAATAACAAATAATGGTTGGCTATCACCATTCAGCGATTTACTACCCCTAATTTGAATTTTGGTTGATCCACCAGGCCCAGAGCTACTTTTTCTGATTTCAACACCAGCTGCTTTACCTGAAATACTATTTACGAAGTTGACATCCCTTGTGTTGGTCAATTCCTCGCCACCGACTGTTTGCTGCGCATAGGACAGTGTTTTTTCCTTACGTTTAATACCTAAGGCCGTAACAACAACTTCATCTAAAGCTTCGGCATCTTCTTCCATTGAGATGTTGATTGTACTTGAAGATCCGACCGTTGCACTTTGGCTTTTCATACCTAGGTATGAAAATAGTAATACGCTTCCTTCGGATACGTCGATGGTATAGTTACCATCAAAGTCAGTTTGGGCACCGTTTGTAGTTCCTTGTTCCACAACACTTACTCCAGGAAGGGGAGACCCATCCGAAGCAGCTGTGACTGAACCTGTTACTGTTTTGTCTTGCGCTATCATCCCCTGAATGCAGAGAAGAGCGACAAATGTCAAAAAGTAATGAATTGTTCTTTTCATACTAGTAAAGTTTAGTTAGTTTTTAAATCTTTTTAAGATTGAAATTAAAGAAATGAATTATAAGTTTAAATAGATAAAAAAAATAGACCAATAACCTGTTTTGGAAGCTAAACAGCATCTGAAACACTGCCTGACTATTCATAGTTATTTTGTTCCAATAATTTTAGTTTATGATTGTCCATTTTTCATTATGTCGGCATAGGGTATATTGCGTACCGACTTTGAAATACAAGTAGTTTTCTATTCATAGTTTGGTGTTTTGAGTTGTTAGATAGCTTAACCTTTAGTTAAATTATTGTGAATATATGCTATTTTTTCAACAATACAATTATAACATTTAAAAATGTGTTCGAACACATGGAGAATATTATAATTTATAAAAATTTTAAATAAGTCAATTACCAATGCCTGTATATCCGATCATCGTCCTTGGGCAAAGGGTTTACTACAACGTTTGCGTATAGATTGAAAAAGGAAATGACAGTTATTTAATATGATATTTAATATTTTCGGAAGTGATAATATCAATAGGCAATAATTTCTCAGAAGGAAGTTTTTTCCCAAATAGAAAGAATTCCGCTAAATAACCTATACCTAGGTAGGCTTGTCTTCTAGGTTTTTGATGGATTAAAAAATCTATTTTACCGGCTTCTAAATATTTGATGTTCTCATCTATGAGGTCAAAACCAACCATAATGCATTTGAACGTATGCTTTTCCAGTTCCCTTACCATCAAATAAGACTTTGAGTTAGTGACAAATATGGCTTTAAGATCTTCATTGGAATTAACAAAGGAAGATAGGTCCTTTGAAAAGTCACGTTCGATACTAGTACTAAAACTATGGGAAATGACCCTATTTTCGTTAAGCCCTTTTTCTAGAAAGTAATTTTTGAATCCATTTTCTTTCAATTGCATATGCGGCTCTTTGTTAATATGAACAATGGCAATTTTATCTTTCTTCTGGACCATTTTGTCAATTAAACCTGCCCCAATTCTACCACATTGCACTAAATCCTGACCAATGAAGAATTCACCTTCAATTGAATCAATATTATTATTGAACAATGCCAGTAATACCTTCCTTTCTTTGCATAGTTGGTAAATTTTAATGGACTCTTTTTGAAATATTGGAGCCATTAAGATTACATCTGTGTTAGATGACAATGCCTCTTGCGATTTTTTGATAAACGACCTCTTTTCTAAGGGATTATACAAAAACTCCTCTACTAAAACACCAAAGACCTTAAACTCTTCCGTTGCTGACTTAATTCCTTTTCTTGCAGGTGCCCAAAAAGGGTCTATAGTAGAGTCAGGAAGAAGTACGGCAATTTTATATACTTTATTGTTCTTAAGGCTTCGGGCAATTGGATTTGGCTTAAAATCCAATTCTTTCAGTACTTGACTTACCTTTTCCAAAGCTTTATGTGAAACTTTGCCGCGTTTATGCAATACCCTGTCCACCGTACCTGTAGATACACCTGCGAGTACTGCTACATCTTTGATCGTGTATTTTTTGGAGTCCATATTATATTGCTATGGGAATATACAGTTTAAGTCGTATAAATCTAGATAAATAACTTCAATATAAATTGTAATCCAAATAATTAAAGCTATAATTATTTTTGGTTTAAAGGTGGTTTTTTCAACAATCGGTCGAATGCCTCAAAAGAAACTGCAATTAGAATAACTAATGCAGAACCTATAAAATTCAACCATAGATATCCCAATTTTTCTTGACCCGAAGGATAAACATGAATTAAGTTATAGTAGGTAATACAAATTAATATTTGTGTTAAAATGGCAGCAAAGAATACAGCGTTACCTTTCACATATTTAAAGAAAAACGCTAAAAGGAAAATACCAAGTACATTACCATAAAATATGCTCCCAATGATATTCACTAACTGTATTAAATTATCGAAGAGGTTGGCGATACAGGCAATTAAGATGGCTACTATCCCCCATAATAATGTAAAAGCTTTGGAAGCTTGTACATAATGTTTCTCCGTTAAAACCTCCTTTTTATTTCTTTTGTATAAATCCAATGCTGTTATGGTACCCAAGGCATTCAATTCAGATGCAGTGGAAGACATTGCAGCTGATAGAATTACCGCCAACAATAAACCTATTAAGCCTTTTGGTAAATTATTCAATATAAAATGGATAAAGACATAATCCTTGTCATTGGTTTCGATGGAATCATCAGCTTGTTTAATCAATGTTTTTGCAGCTGCCCGGTTCGTACTATCCTTTTTGTTTATACTGATTATTTGCATTTTGGCGGCTTCAATCGCTTTGTATTCCTTTAATTCCAATGCCATTGAAAATTTATTCTGGGCAATGGTTTTTTCGGTTTCCAAGTCTACTTGCCTTTCTTGAAGTACTTTGTAATCATCAGCATATTCAGAATTCAAAACGCCCTCTGTGGCAACTGGGTTGAAATTTAAAGGTGAAGTATTGTACTGATAAAAAACGAAAACCATAACCCCAACTAGCAATATGAAGAATTGCATCGGTATCTTGAATACAGCATTGAAAATCAATCCTAACTGGCTTTCCCTTATTGATTTTCCCGATAAATAGCGCTGAACCTGACTTTGGTCCGTCCCGAAATAAGCTAAGGCAAGAAAGAGACCACCAGTGATTCCACTCCAGAAAGTATATCTGCTTTTGGTATCAAAACTAAAGTCGAGAATATTGAGTTTGTCACTCGCCCCAGCAATTTTAAGCGCCTTACTAAAACCAATATCTTCAGGCAGGTAACCCAAAATAAAGAAAAAGGCAACGAACATCCCGGCAAAAATGATGAACATTTGCTGCTTATGTGTAACACTAACAGCTTTGGTACCACCTGAGACTGTATAGATAATCACCAAGGTTCCTATTATAATGTTCAAAGTCCTTAAATCCCAACCAAGTACGGCAGAAAGAATAATTGAGGGTGCAAAAATTGTAATACCTGCCGCAAGTCCTCTTTGAATTAAGAAGAGTATTGCAGCCAAAGACCTGGTCTTAAGGTCAAATCGATTTTCAAGGAATTCATAAGCCGTATAGACCTTTAACTTGTGATAAATTGGCACAAATACCAGGCAGATGATTATCATGGCGAGAGGTAGTCCAAAATAAAATTGAACAAAACCCATACCATCATGAAAAGCTTGCCCAGGAGTTGATAGAAATGTGATGGCACTTGCTTGGGTAGCCATAACTGATAAACCAATGGTCCACCATTTTGATTGACTGCCCCCGCGGACATAATCATCTACATCTTTGCTTCCGCGTGTTTTCCAAACCCCATAACCCACGATGAATAAAAGGGTACCTGAAAGTATTAACCAATCCAGTGCTTCCATATCAAATAAAAGCTGTCATTAGATAACCAAAAACCAAAATATAGATGAAGTTCAATATCAACACCAATGAATATTCTTTTTTCCAAATAAGTTTTTCTAGCATACTTAGCCTTTTACATTCGTGGTTCTGTCAACATTTTCTTTTCCTACAGATAGCATATTGGCAAAAAGTTTATAGGCGCCGGATACCCCTGCTGGCAATTCCCTGAAAAAACTTAAACCTGTATAAATGTAATTGCCTCTGCCATGAGGTGCGATCAATAATGCACCCGATTTCGCGGACTCACCTTCATCGTTCATAGATAGTATTGGTGTGAACTTGTTATCCCATTCATCTGGAAAATAAAGCCCCCGTTCTTGTACCCAACCATCAAAATCGGATACCGTAATTTTATTCGGATAGTTTACTAACTCATGGTCCTTGGCAATTATCCGAACCGAAGAATTCTCATCCGTTACTCGATCTCTAGATAGTTTTAGTGGGTAAGGGGCAATATTATCAAACTGTTTATCCCATCTTCCAGCAGTATTGTACTGTAAAATCAAATTACCGCCTTTCTCAACGAAATCAAATAAGTACTTCTGTTTAAACTTTAATTCAGGCACAACGTTATAAGCACGGATACCTACCACAATCGCGCTATATTTGCCCAAAATTTCAGCATTGATCGTGTTTGGGTCAATTGTATGGACCTGATATCCGATTTGTTCCAAGCTTTTCGGTACTTCATCACCAGCTCCTGTAATATACCCTATATGCTCACCAATTTTTTGGATATTCAATCGGACTACTTTTGCCTCAGAATGTATTAAAACAGATTGTGATGGAACATGATCATATTTTATGGTAACCAACTCTTTGGATAATTCTTTACCATTTATTTTAATTATCGGTGAAATATAGCTTTCATCTTCATGGGATGGTGGGGTCAATTCGAATACTACAATTTGCTCATCACCTTTTTTGTCAATTTTGAACGGTCTACTTTCTTGGTCAACCATCCATCCTTTGGAGTAACAAAATACAACTTCACCATTAATGCTATCTTGGTGGGCTTTTATGGCAATTGGAATTTTCTTCGATTTACCGTCCGCAAAAATCATGACCTTATCCTTGAAACTTGCCGTGGCCTCAGGAAGAATATCAAAAGGTTGGTATATTTCACCTTTATCCGGCTTTGAGTAACGATGAATTACTGGCTTAACGAAGGTGATTTGATAGCCATTGAAAGCAACATTAAACGTGGCAGAAAAAGCAGACGGAGTTTCTGGTCTCCCAATCAATTCAGGATTTTCTACCGTATACATGCCTAATGTTCCTTTATTTTCCAACCAATATGGGCTAGAAAATTTTGTATTGTCAGGAATATTCAAATCTATGTTTAGATTGATTTTTTCATTCTCGGCGAGCACCATCTTTTTTTGATCAGCAATGGCATTACCGATTGAAATTGATTGCAATGTGATTTGTGCGTTGCTTCGATTTAGAGCTTCAATATTCACTTGGACTTTACTTCCGGGATTTGCCAATGGATCTTTTGAGGAAGCTTCTAGATATAACCCGGTAATTGAGCCAATTATACTTTCTAATTCAGCGGATTTTAACTTTTTCCAATGATTATCCGGTATTTTTTGAATCAATTTATGGGCTTCCAACAATTGATGTAAATGAGCTGAAGGATTCTGAAAACTGAAGTTGTTTTCAATTTCATAAAGAATTTCACCTATAGCTTTACCACCTTCCACACGTGACCAAGATGTATCAACTCCGTCAAAAATATTGTCCTTGTCTAGAGGTAAATCACCCTTGAGCAATTCTATGTACTCATTTTGACTACCTCGTGTGGATAGTCTTCCAAATCCCTGGCACAAATGTTGGCTACTTGCCAAAGAAGCAATCTCATTGTTGGATACGCCAAGCGAGGGGTAATAAACGCCAATGTCAAAATTCAGCATATTTGATTTATCCGCTTCCTTAAATTTTTCTTCACTCCCATAAAACCACCAAGATGTATTGAAAAACAACCTTTTAGGTTGCCAAACATCCAATTTTTTGAGTTGTTTGGGATAGGAGGTAGGGTCACCTGCCAACTCATATGCTTCAAAACTTAACATTGCGGAAGATGTATGGTGACCATGGGTAGACCCAGGCGTTCTATGGTTGAATCGGTTAATGATCACATCGGGTTTAAATTTGCGAATGGTCCGAACCACATCGCTTAAGACAGAATCCTTGTTCCATAGTTTCAAGGTTTCATTTGGGTGTTTGGAATATCCAAAGTCATTGGCCCTTGTAAAAAATTGCTCTCCACCATCAATTCGTCTTGCTGCAAGAAGTTCCTGGGTTCGTAAAACACCTAAAAATTCCCTTAGTTCCGGACCAATTAAATTTTGTCCGCCATCACCTCTTGTAAGTGATAAATAAGCAGTCCTTGCCTTTACTTTATTGGACAAATAAGAGATTAAACGCGTATTCTCGTCATCAGGATGTGCCGCGATGTACAATGCCGACCCCAAAAAATTCAATTTTTGGATAGCATGATAAATATCTGATGAAGAATTCTTCTTGGGAGCCTGGGCAAACGAGGTATTAAAGGACCAAAGGATTCCTACAAAGAATACCAATAAATTTCGCATGATTTTGTTTTAGTCGGTTCCCAAAGATATAAAGAAACCCAAGCAACCGGCAACATTTACCTTTTCTTTAACAAGAAGACCAATCTAGAGATCATCATTGTCCGAAACGCTGTTTTTTGCTATTAGCGCCACGCCTTTTTGTAGTAAAAGATTGTTGGGATAAGTAACCAATTCACCATTATCCTTTCTTAAATACAAATGAAATGCTTTAATATCCAAAATTTCTGCTTCTTCGGGTAAATCACCATCCAAGATTCGAATTCTGTCACCAATTTTAAAAGGAAACGAGAAAAATAGAATGATTCCAGCGGTCACATTACTCAAAATAGACCATGAAGCAAACATAGCTACACCAATTACAGCAAAGACCGATGAAAACAATAGTCCGATTTCCTTGAAATTAACGCCCCAAATAAAAATTAAGGCTCCAATACCTATAGCAAATAGGGCAAAGGAGATATACTTGATAATCAACCTGGTTCTTGCAGGGTTAAGATCACTTACTCTACCAATTCTACGTATAGTTTTAGTGCTTACGAATTTTAATATCAGTAAAGTGGCAACAGTAATCCCAGAACTAATTAATTCCACCTGATTAAGAGCAATAAAGTCTTCCATAGATTTAGATACCTAAAGTATCGCGCAAAGATATATCGTTATTTCCATTTTGCTTCCAATAAGGAGTTTTTATGGTCTTTATTTTAGTAGCCGTCGAGGTCATGGTTTTGGCTTTGTCCCCAAATCCACTTTTATAGGTTTCTGACCAACTTTCTATGGTATGGGGGAAGGCAGGTTTATATTTGATTTCAAGGATTCTATTGAGTTCCGGGTATTCTATTTTATACGTGTTCAAACCATTTAATTCAGTTAAACTAGTAGTTGCCCTATATGCCTTTAACTCTCTGTGAGCCATTCGAATATATTCAAAAGATGGAATTATTTGTAAATCGCCCGTAGGCAATTCGTTAGGATTGATCCTTATCTTGTTCCAAATTTCATTTTCCAAAATGTTCTTGTCCAATTCATAGATTTTGTCACTCTCACTTTCAAAATAGGAATAGGACTTTATTTTGAACTTTTCGCGATTGTTCAACTGCGCAAAAACCTGTCCACACCATTCTTGGGCAGAGAAAGCGACTTTTATAGCTTGCAGGTTATCATGAACAGGATAAAAACTACTGGTCATTATCGAATATGGGTAAATTCCGGTTAGGTATTTTTTGGTGCTGTTCAGTTTTAAGACTGGTATATCACCTGGACTGTTTCGGTCGGCCTTTACTTGTTTGTCTGCAACAAATGGTTCTGTAACAAAGATCAATACGGAATGACCTTCCCTGATTGCCCCATATCTCGCTTGATTTAGCTTATATGAAGAAATCTCTGCATCACCGGCATACCAATAATCCTTAAATTCTTTAGTAAGTTGCTTTCTAGGGATTTTATTATCTGTTTCCTCGATATTAGGTTTTAGGACATTATTCCTTGAATCCTCCGCTTTTATCTCCATGCACGACTCTAGAGTGCCAATAATAGCTGCAAAAACAACAATAGTCAATTCAATTCTTATCCAATTTTTCATCTGTTATTTTCAGTAAAATTACTCAAATTCAATTAGCCCACCATACTCATTAACGTTTTGTAAACCAATTGTGTAGGCAGCCCTACCACATTGGTATAGGAGCCTTTTATTTCCTCAATACCAATGAGTCCAATCCATTCTTGAATACCATAAGCACCTGCTTTATCCAAAGGTTTGAACTTTTCAACATAGAAATTGATTTCTTCCTTGGTGAGTGCTTTGAATTTGACCTTAGTGGTATGATTTACGGTTTTTTGTAAGGAATTGGTCGTAAAAGTAACCGAGGTGATAACATCGTGCCAGTCGTTTGACAATGCTGATAGCATCTCAACAGCTTCCTCTTTATCAGTAGGTTTTGCCAAGGATTTTCCTTGATACCAGACAACGGTATCGGAGGTGATCAATATTTCCTTATTGATGAGTGAACCTTTAAAAACTGAAGCTTTTAATTTTGATAAGTATTCGGGTATTTCATATCCTTCTAGCGAATCAGGATATACTTCATCTACAGATTTTAAACGTATTTCGAAATCGAGTTCCATGCTTTCAAAGAATTGCTTTCTTCTTGGTGACCCGGACGCGAGGATAATTTTATATCCTTCTAATTTATCCTTCCACATTCTTTAAGCATTCGTGGTTTTAAAATCCTCAAACCAATCTCCCCTTACCTTTAAGACCTGTTCAATCACGTCACGAACACAACCATCACCGCCATTTTTATGTGAAATATATTTGCAAACGGCTTTTACCTCTTGAACGGCGTTTTGTGGGCAAGTGGGTAGTGCTACTATTTGCATTGGCAGAACATCGGGCAAGTCATCGCCCATATAAAGTACATTTTCCGGGGCTATATTGTAAACATCCAAATATTCATCCAAGGGTTCAGCTTTGTTGTGCGCTCCCATATAAAATGTGGTGACACCTAGTCCTTCCAAACGCTCCTTTACCCCTTCATTGGTACCTCCTGTGATGATGCAAACGTTATATCCTTTCGTAATTGCCGTTTTTAGAGCAAAACCATCCTTAACACTCATTTTTCTCAGCATCTCTCCCTTGGTGGTAACAAGTACGGTACCGTCAGTAAAAACACCGTCCACATCAAAAACAAAAGTTGTTATATCCTTTAAATATTGCTTATAACTTTTTTCCATATGTATTTTGAATTGATTTGCTCAACAGAGAATATATTTTTTTATGATTTTCGTGTTCCAATAGTGCCTTGTGTTTTTGAATGGTACCCAAATCATTGCGTTTGGCTGGCCCCGTTTGGGCAAACAAAGGGGATAAATCCTGGACCTTGGCTGCCGTTTCTTTAATCAAGGGTAACAGGATGTCAAAGTTTATGCGGTTTTGTTCGCAGATTTCTTGAGCCTGTTGGTACATATGATTGGTAAAATTATTCGCAAAAACCGCTGCCAAATGAAGCGATTTTCTTTGATCGGAATCAATTTGAATTACTTGGGCCGAAATGGTTGAAGCCAATTCATGCAGTAGGTCATAATCCTCTTTACTTTCAGCTTCAATGCAGATTGGGATTTCCTTGAAGTATACTTTTCTATTTGTGCTAAATGTCTGTAATGGATAGAAGACGCCTCGTCTAATTTTTTTGGATAGTGAGGTCATAGGTATACTTCCCGAAGTATGGGCTACCAATCCTTTTTGAAGATTCAATTTCTTTGATACATCACAAATGGCATCATCACTAATAGCGATAATATAGATATCGGCCTTTTTGATTTTGGAAATATCCGAGGTTACATCGATTCCTGCTTTAAATTTGTCGAGAGTTCTTGGGTTACGGCCATAGACCTGCACGATTTCAATCGCATTCTTAACTTTAAAGGCATCAAACAATTGTTTGGCCACATTACCCGTTCCAAGGATCACGATGCGAATCATATTGCGAAAGTAGTGATATAATTAATCTTGCTAAAGAATTTCAAAAAGTATAACTTAAGTCTGGACTACTCCCCAATACAAAAGAACTGCAAAAAAATGCAGTTCTTTAAATCTTCCTTTTCAATTATTAGTTAAGCACAAGAAACCTGTACTGAATGTGTATGCGAATCATCGTTGGTCGATGTTATGGAAATAGAGGTTTTGTTCTGCAATGAAGTAAAGTTGGCCGCAGTCAAGCTTATGGAATGATTATGTCCTGAGGTGCCTTGAATGGAGTAGGTTTTTGCACCCCCGGCCTGTACATCGGCTTTGGAAACAATTAAAGAATGTCCGTGATTACTACCAATTGATATCACTGTACCA